>JBFJWU010000385.1:0-3715 GCA_041623475.1 bacterium
CCCCCAGGGATTTTCAATGTGGCCGGTGACGGTGCGCTCAGCATCGACCAGATCGGGGCGATCCTGGGCAAACCGGTGATTCACCTGCCGGCGTGGCTGGTGCGGGCCGTGCTGACGGTCCTGCATCCTGTGGGCCTGGTGCGCTACGGGCCCGAGCAGGTGCGGTTTATGCAGTACCGGCCGGTGCTGGATAATGCCGCGCTCAAGGGGACGTTTGGGTTTGTGCCGTCGAAGACGTCGGAGGAGGCGTTTCGGGAGTTTGTAGCAGGACTCGACGCGTAGATTTTCAGTCCGTGCGGCTTGAGGCGGTGCCGGGAGCGATCCTTTGGCAGGTCATCCGGATGCCTCCGGCGGGTCGCTTTTGTTCGCACAAAAGCTCCGCAAAAGTGCGCCTCGCTGGGGCGGTACGGGAAAAACTCGCTTCCGTTGCCGGCCCGGCGCCCGCCAGTCCGGCCCTTCGGGCTGCGCCTTTCGGCTTGCTGCCGAATACCGTGCCCACGACATTCGGCTCAAACAGTTCCCCGTGGCTCAACGGGCAGTTGCGGGGCCGAGTCGGATGCCACGGCGTGCGCGGACGTGGGGTTGGTCAGGGTTTTCGGCTCGATCAACCGGCTACCGGATCTTTTGCGGTCCACCGGCCGACTTCCGGGTCGTAATCCCGTGCGCCGTGTTTTAATCTGCCGGCTGAGTTTGTCCGCAAATCATAACCCAATGAGCCAACGTACCCTGCAACATCCAGAATAATCCGTCAGTTACTTCGGGGGCAATAAAAGATACAGCGTCCGTTCCGTGCGCACTTATGTCAAGAAATTCTGCGAGTGCCGGATCGCCAACAGTAAATGAGACATCAAACAGGGACAAAACTGGGAGCCAATAGACGTCCATAAAGCCGATAAAGACAAAGAAAATAAGCCAGCCGTAATGTCGGAAAAACGCTGATGCCCGGGTTGTTAAAAAAGATCTCGCGGCAAACCCAACTAATAACGCCCACACGACCGCGTCGAAAATCGAAACCGCTACCGACAGAACAATTGCTACTTCCATTTTAATTGTTGCCTTACGGTTTCGTCAGTTCAATCGGCATGCATTAGGAATCGGATCGGGATCTAAGCTGCGAGGTGGCAGCCGCCTTGTCGGATCGTCGCCTTTGCCAAACGGTTCTGGATCAATGAAATCTGGAATCCCATCACGGTCTGTGTCGCCTTCACCAGGCGGGCTGTCCAATTCTTTAGCAGTAGTCGGATCTGGATCAAGGTCGTCGATGATTTTTTCGCCACCCTTCACCCCTGCTTTTTCGAGTAGCTTCGCGAAAAATTTCTTTATGAATTTAGGTATTCTCAGCCCTTCCGGATCAATACAATTGACCGGATCACTACCGCAGTATTCGTACAGATTCGTAGTCCCTCCTTGAAACCGAATAGGATCTTTTGCGGTCCACCGGCCTTCGTCGTGGTCGTAGTTGGACATGGTCGGCGGTGACCACTGGGGCGTGGGTACTGACGATTGGTTAGGTCGCATCATACGATTTGCATCGTAGTCGCGTGGTCGCCGCGAATCAAGGCGTAATGCTCACTTGTTCTCAATCCAGCGTATACTCACACGTCTTGCCACCCGGGGCGTCGTAGTTGCCGTTGCCGTCTACGTCGATGAAGATCGGGTTGGTTGTGAACCTGGGGACGTTTTTGGCGTTGAAGCTGTGCAGGCCTCGGGGCATTGGGTTGTCGCCGAAGCCGGCGATGACGATGTGGGCGTCCTGGCCCGTGGCCATTGCCGTGACGGGGACGGAAATGGTGCCGTTGTATTTGGTCACGGTGTCCGTCGACTGCGTGGCGAATTTCATGATCTCATCACAGTTGGAATAGACGCGGATGCGACGGACATCGATTTCGGGGATGGCACTGACATCCAGTTTCAGGTCAATGACCCCGTCGGTGTCGGTGATCGTCTCGCCCAGTTCGACCGCCACGTTGTTGATGGCGCTGATGCGGGCAAAGGCGCCGGCGCTGACGACGACGTTGCCGTCTTTGAATGCCTTGACGGCGTCGGCCTCGGTCATTTCACCGGGCTTGTCGGTGGGTGACCGGTAGTAACTGCGGGGGCTGCCCAGGTCCTCGGTGCCGTGGGCATCGCTGCAGCCGACGCCGATGATGTGGTGACCGTGGTTAAGGAAGCTCATCCAGTTGTTAAACCTGCTGCTGCTGGGGTCGTCGCCGGGCTCCAGGAACGGGACGCGGGTGCCGTTCATGTATTCGATGCCTTCAAAATCCCAGGACCAGGGTTTCTCGCTTTTGGTCATCTGCAGGTCTTCGTAATTATCAATGCCCGGAGCCCCGGCGATGATGTCCCATTTCATGGTCTCGAGGATGCTGGGGTGGTTGAGGATGTTGACGCCATCGTTGGTGCGTTCGTGCATGGCGGTCCACAGTTCGGGCAGGCCCAGCTGGTACCAGACAACAATGCCGCCGCGCGGTTCATCCAGGGGCGGGCTGGGGAACATGGTCAAATGTTCGGGCAGGACGGCGGTGACTTCTTCGCCGGGGATCGTGCCGACCCAGTCGTGCAGTCCGGTTTCGTCGATGCCTGCCTGCAGGCCGACAATGTGCTCGTGGTCGGTGGCGACCGGGATCTCCAGGCCTTCGGCGGCCGAGTTGCGGATTCGTTCGGCCAGCGACACCCTGCTGTCAGGGCTGGGATCGGAATGGACGTGGGTATCGATGCTCAGGAACCCCGTTGTGTCTACGACACGCTCCAGGGTCGCTGACAGATTCGTGGTTTCGCCGGATTTGATTGTGATCGTGCCCTGGTAGGTGGTGTATTCGAATCCACGGGTCAGCGATATGTCATAGGTTCCGGCAGGGATCGCAACCGAATCCTTGCCACCCAGGAATATCTTGTGGGTTCGTTCGTCGTCCTGGTACAGGGACAGCTTGTAGGGCAGGGTTACGCCGTCGCCGTCCTTGACATCCAGTTGCAGGGTGCCGCCGGTTGGGACCTTGATCGTGGCTGATGGCTGTCCGGCCTTCAGCCCAACGGGGTCGGCGTCGCCGCCTGCATCCGTGCCGGCGACCAGGCGGTAATTGAATTCCTGGTTGTCAAAGACCATCCGGTCCGGCGCGATGGTGCCGTCGGGGCCGCTGACGTAGGTGTCGATGTCAAACCAGCCGATGGTGTCCTCGACCTGCAGGCGGACGTGGGCACCGCTGACCGGTTGGGACGACGACGCGTCGACGATCGTGGCCGTAAACGGCTCCAGCCGGAACTGGTGCTGGTCCTGGAACCGGTCGGCAAACACGGCCAACGGTGCGGCGGCGCTGTGGCCATCGGTGCGGCCTGCTGAAAACAGAAAACTGATCGATTCTGAATCGCCGACGCCGCTTAATTCCAGCGGGTCCGACAGGACCTGTTCAAAGTCAAAAACGGCATCGACGCCGGAAATATGGGCGGCCCCGATGTTGGCATCGGCGATGGAAAATGCGTACGCGCCCTCGCGGTTTGGTGTCGCCGCGGTCAGGAACGGGATGCCAATGGCAAAGCTGAAGCCCCCGGCTTCGACATCCGACTCGGCGTAGCGGGTCAGTTCAGTTCGGTCACCAAACAGGATTTCCCCGGCGATGGTGAATTCCTGTTTGTCCTCGACCTCGTTGATCAACGTGATCTGCGCTTCCAGTACCGGGCTGTCGGGTCGCAGGATATAGTCGACCTGAATGGCGATGCC
>JBFJWU010000386.1:0-3693 GCA_041623475.1 bacterium
GCCGACGCGCAAGGTCGAGTTCCGGACCGCGATTCAGCCCCAGGGCACCCGTTTTGTCGTCCAGGTAGCGAAGAACAAGGATTTTGTCGGCCCTGGACTGCTGGCGCAGGACATCGTATCCGATGCGCCGACAATCGACCTGCCGCCGGGCACGCTGTATTGGCGTTCTGCTGGCGTCGCCGGGAAATCGGTGTTTGGCCGGTTTTCGGATCCGTATACGTTGGTGCTCAAACGAATCCTGCCACCGATGCTTGTTGTAACCCGACCGCTCAGGCTGGATGTCGTGTTCTCGGACAAGCTCGTTGTCGAAGGCCGGACCGATCCGGGAAACCTGGTCACCATTTCGATGTTCTGGGGCGAAACATCGGACATCAAGGTGGGTAGCGACGGCTCGTTCAAGTTGCCGGTCAATCTCCAGCCCGGATCCAACAAGATTACCATTGGCGTCCGCAATCGTGAAGGCGTCGAATCCAAAGTAGTGCACCGCGTCGTCCATCTGGATTCGTCCTTACAAGGGCTTCCCGAAGTCGAGGATGTGGTTTCCAGCGCTGGCACCGCCAACAATCTGATGATTCGCGTCTACAGGCAGCTGGGTGAACTGCGCAGCAATCCCGACTCGCAACTGTACGATGACCTGGTACGGCGGGTGGAACAACTGGACAAGGACATCGATTCAATCGCGTCCAAGCTGGAACCTTTCTACCAATAACCGATGCGACGCGTCGTGATATCTTTCATGGCCGCGTATGGGCGCAACCCCACGCGGCGACCACGCGTCCGTGCCCTGGCATCTGTTGCCCTGACGTCCATCCTTTTCACGGTGACGTCTGCCGCCGCGGATGAACTGACCGTCGACCTTGGTTCCGGGCTGCCGGTTACAACGGCAGCAGCCGAAGTAACAGCATTGGTCACGATGCAACGGACATCAACGACCGCGACCAAAACCGTTGCAACCCTGGAAAACCTGTCCGCCGGTGATCTTGGCGTTTATCGCCTGCAGATTGCCGACTGGCCCACTGAGCTGACAGATGTCCGTCAGCAGTCTGCATCTGCAAGCGTAGCGGATGTGCGTACAACCGCCCGCGGGTTGTCGGCAATCATCTCGGGTCCGGCCGACGTCAGCCACACAGTCCTGTTTTATGGCGTTGGCGGTACATCAACCGCCAGTGCGACCCTTGTTGTTCCTGCCACAAAAACAGGCAGGGATTCGGCCGGCTTGAATGTCTCTTTAGCCAGCACGACGTCGCCGATTATCCTGGGCTCGGATGTGCCCGTGCAGGTAATTCTGCGCTACAACCGACCAGAGGCGCAGGAACAGGCCCTCGTGCGGCTGATAACATTGACCGGTTCATTGAAATTTGTCCGCAGCGCCGACGGCAAACTGGTATTTGACTACATTGCCCCGGACAGCCGGGCACCGAAATACGAGTTGATTCGCGCAGTCGGGTCTGATGGCGCGCCGCTGGCCAGCCTGGCCATTCCCCTTTGGGGTACGGAAACCTTTGTTCGCAATACCCGCCCAGGCACCGTCGTAAAACTGATCGTTGGCCCCAGCAGTTTCGGACCCGTTCGGGCGACGCGGCAGGGCGTTGCCGAGATCCCTTTTATTGTTGCCCCCGGAATCGAACGGGCAACCATTATCGAATCGTATCCGGATGGCACAACGGGTCGCTCATTGGCTGACCTGTCCGTACCAAAGTTCAAACCCTATGCCATAAACCTGCAGCGCGCGTGGCTGCAGCTTGATGACAACACGGGGTTGCCTTTCGATATCTTCATTCCTGGCCAGATGGCTGCACGCACAACGATTGGTTTCAAAAGTATTCGTTTATCGGGCCCTGATGTGATTCAAGCTGACCTCAGGCAGGTTGAATCGGGACATTTCCGCGGGCACCTGGTGCCGGCAACCAGCGCGGCAGTGGGCCCGTCAAGCGTTTTTCTGGAATACAGTCTGCCTCCCACGCAACCTGGAGCAGAATCAGTTCGCCAGCGAAAATTTGCCAGTGTCGTCAGCATTATTGGCGGCCAACCAGACAAGATACAGATGGACGGCGTTCCGGAATGGATTGCAGTTGGCTCGCCGTCGGCCGCAATCACAGCAGTGGTCGTTGACCGTCGCGGAAACAGGGTTCCGGGTGCTGTTCCCATGGTGCTGGCTGGTGGCCAGCCTGCCCGCACAAGCCGGGCAGCACCCAACCGGTTTGAAGTCGCCGCTGATGTCGGGTTCGCTGCGAACGCGGACTTCGTCCTGTCGGCGACGTTCGGGCCACCCGGCGCGCAGGTAACTGGAACCGAGCGGGTCAGGTTGTTGCCCGGCACACCGGACCGGATCGTGGGACCAGATCAGGTCATCGTCATCGAATCCGGAAACAGGGAAACGGCCTTTTCCGTGCAACTGATTGCCGAGAATGGCGCACGAATCGCAAACGAATATCTTGTCGCATCCGCAACCCTTGGGCGTATTCGCGGGATCCGCGAATCAAGTCCTGGCACCTACGAGATTACGTACGTCAGTCCGGACCGGAAAACCGGGCCTGACAACGTTCAAATTTCGGCGCCTGCGTACCAGGCGGTGGCCGGCGACGTTGACATTCAGGTCGATCCGCCCAGTCTTGAAATCAGCGCCGATGCCCTGGTGGGGTACCTGAATGACCCCGGCACTGTCGTGTCATCGCTGACGGGACGTGTCCGGCTGCGTTTTGCGTCTGGAAAGATCCTCAACAGTAACCTGGCCGCTGCTGTCGCCGTCGGCGGCTACGGTTTCGACCTGGCGTCCCGGCAAAGTTTCGAAAGTAACCCGGAGGCAGCAACGGCACCAGGACCTGTTGAGTTTCGCACCACAGCCAGCGTACGTGCCCTGCCGCTGGACCTCGGATTGATTTACCAGCTTCCGTTTGACTGGCCGGTTAATGTCTTCGCCAAAGGCAGTTTCAGGTACACACTCCTTGCCAGCCGAACCACCAGCGATGCACCATTCCTGACGGATACGCGGACCGAATTCCAGGGTGTCTCGGGATTCGAAACCGGCGGCGGCGTGACCTGGGAACTTGGACCCGGTCAACTGATTGGCGAACTGGGATATGCCTTCGCAAGGGGGTCTGGCGGCGATGCCATCCAGGACCGGGTCGGCGGCTTGAATCTGCAGGTCGGCTACGGGTACGGATTCTAGCTTCGATCCGCCGATAATCCACCCGTTGCCCAGCGGCTGGACGAGCGGCAAAGCAACAACCCAGACGTTGCACTATTGCAACATGTGGCCAGGTTCCATATCTGGAAATGGTGACGTAGCCGTCCGGTTTTACGCTGGTTTTTCTTTATTTTCGACGCAGGACCCGGTAAAATAAGGGTTTAGGCTCAGGCCAGTATTGATCGCTTGGCGGGCAAACGGCATTGCCCGCCAAGCGGCATACGGCTTGCAACAAAAGTAGTCGGGACACCGCCCGATTCATCGAACAAGCGTGCCGGCTCAAGCTGACCTGTACCCCGGAGGCCCTTCGTTTGCCCGACAATTTGTTCAAATCACTGCTAGTCTCGGCAGCGGTAGCCCTGGCAGGTTGCACAGGAACAAATCCGGACGCCGGCTTGTCGGCCGTAACGCTATTGGGCAGTCCGCCGGACGCGATCCTGACCACGGATACATCCAGACAGCTGCAGATCGAAGGCGCGGACCTGTGGTCCAACCCGGTATTGGAC
>JBFJWU010000387.1:0-3656 GCA_041623475.1 bacterium
GAGGAACTCTGGCGGCAGGATCATCTGTGTCGACAGGAATTGGCCGACTTTTATGTAGACACCCTTCAGCAGCATGAATGCGTTGTAAACCCGCTTGGCATTGCGGTCATTGATGGCGTGGATGGCCTGGCGACGTTGTTCCTTGTCTGCCAGGCGACGGTACCGGAACAGGCCAAAGATTACGTAACTGGCCAGGACACGGGCAAACAGGTAAATGGTAATCGTTGGGCGCAGCAGCTTTGATTCAGCGATAAAGTCAAGCATTTTCAGATTTCCGGGAAAAACAGTTGTGGCGGGAAATATACGGCGTCTGGCAAGGATTCATTCTATGATCGATCCGATCCTGGCGCATCCGTTCCTATTCGACTGGCAGCGTTTGCCTCAGGACGCGCAGAACATTGCCACCCATCATCAAACTGACATCCTCTGTCGTGAAACCAAGTCCCAGCAGTTCCTGGGTCAATAACGCCATTCCGGCGGCATCGACAACAGTTTTCGTTGCACCATCGAAATCGCTGCCAGATGCGACGTGTTGGACACCGACCAGATCGGCAACATATTTCATGGAGCGGGCGACCTCGGCAATCGTCAACTCACAAATTGCCGGGGCAAACATGGCGACACCAATAATGCCACCGGTTTCAGCAACGGCGCGAATATGGCGATCCGCCAGGTTTCGCTGGTTATCGCACGTTCCGCGGACACCGGTGTGGGATACAACCAGAGGCAATCTGGCGATTGCGGCGATGTCGTCGATCGCAGCTGCCGACGAATGCGCAACGTCGATTACGATATTGGCGCGTTCTGCACGTTCGATCAGTTCGCGGCCCCATTCGGTCAGGCCGCCCTTGTTAATCCCGTGGGCCGACCCTCCGGCCTTGTTGTCAAAAAAATGAGCGGGCCCCAGCATTCGCAGGCCGCGATCATGAAGAATGTCCAGGTTTGTAATTTTGCCTTCCAGCGCGTGTGCGCCCTCCAGCGCCAGGAGTGCACCAACAGTTCGTTTGGGCTGCTGGGCTGCAATCCGTTCAAGGTCTGCACGGGATCGGATGATTTCCATTGCGCCGTTTGATTCGGCTGCAAAACGTTCCAGTTTCTCAATTTGATACAGTGCGCGCTGGAATGGACTGTCCCAGGTTTTCGACGGCCATCCCATGATGAACGTGTTTGCTACCAGCATGTCGGAATCGTCATCGTTCGATTCCATGTTCAGGCCCCACGGGGTTTTTGTTGCCATCGCAAAGACCTGCAGCGAAAAGGCACCATCCAGGAGCCTTGGCACGTCCACGTGACCATAGCTGCCACGTTTGTTCAGGTCACGGTTCCAAAGCAACGGATCGGCGTGCAGGTCGGCTATGAACATGTCCTGGTGCAGTTTCTGGACCTGCCCGGGTACCTGGTACGGCCCCGGGTTTTCGACACGGTTCAGCAGCGGTTCAATTGTGCATGCCGTCGATGCACTGATCATTGCCAGGGTCAAGATCTGTTGCGCAATCCATTTCATGATTTGGTCAGGATAGGCGAAAAAAGCCCGGAATGCATTGCCAGGCGAGGATGTTTGCGCCCCGGCACGTGTTTGGGCAGGATAAACGCCACTTGGCCGTTGGGCAATCCATTACATTCCTCAGGCGGGAGAGGACCGTGACCAAATCGTCGCCAACTTTTTTTGTTGGCCTGCATAAGACTGGCAGTTCGTTTCTGCAACGCGCGCTTCCCCAGGCACCCGTTGATTTTGTGCAACTGGGCGAAGAGGGGCTACTGGAATACCTGCGCTCGGACCCGGAATTCACGCCGGACGAATTTCGCCACAGGTTAGGCTGCCTGCAGGGGGTCACGGGTGCCCGTCCGCTAGTCGTGTCCAGCGAAGGCCTGTCAGGAACCATGTTCGGTCACGACCGAATCGAACCGGTCGTTGCGGCCGACAGAATAAAATTGACGTGGCCATCGGCAAGGATTGTTATAGTTGTTCGTCGCCAATGGGACTACCTGCTGTCTGCATATGGGTTCCACGTGGTCAGGCGCTTTGAGGCCGCCAATATTGGTGATTTTCTGGATCGTGAGGGTCCCAGGGGGCTGTATGCAAAACTGGAATACGACAAGCTTGTCCATTGTTACCAGGAACGATTCGGGGCAGGGCGGGTCAAGGTTTTGCCGATGGAATGGATGTCCGCTGAACCAGAAAATTTTCTGGCCGACCTGTGCCGGTTCATTGGCGTCAGCGCACCGGATGGACTGGTCGTCGAACGGGTCAATCAAAGTACAAGAATTGGTGTTCTGCTGCAGACCATGAGATGGTCGAACCGGTTACTACGCAGGCCAATCAAGCGAATGCGGAGGCAGCGGCGTACGGACTGGTTCGATCTAAAAGAGTCCATCGCCGCCTGGGGAAACCGTTCGCTTGATCGTTTTTCACGAATCGAGGTGCCGGGGCGAATCATTTCCCAATTGGAATCCACCGTCTCGAACAGTAACGCACGGCTGTCAGAATTGGCTGACCTGGACCTTGCGAAATGGAATTATCCGCTGCCTTCTGACTGACGGGCGTGCCGTGACAGCCACCACCACGTCCAGATCCCGATCGCAAAAATGACAAAGCTGACGCCCTGGCTGGTGCTGATTCCAGGTGCCCAGAACCCCCGACCCAGGTCGCCGCGCAGGAACTCCAGGGCATATCGGCACGCCGCGTACAGCAAAAGCATTAATGCCACGAGTTGTCCCGGAAATGCCTGGCGTCGGCGCCAGGCGACAAGAAACACGAATATCGCCAGGCAATACAGGCTCATGATCAACTGGGTCGGATACAAAGGCAGCCCGATCAGATCGTGTTGAACGAGACTGCGGGGACCCAGGACCAAAGCCCACCACGGCTGATCAAATCCTTCTGAAAAAATGATTTTCCGGGCCGCACCGGTCAGCGTCCCGTTGTCCGCGAACAGTTGGCCGGATTTCAACAACTCCGTAGCCCGCGGTCCCAGTGCACTTGTGACCAGTCGCCCATGGTCATCGCCAGCAGCCAGACAACCCAGGCGTCCAAACGCCAGGCCATACATGGTTGCCGGGGCACAGATGTCCAGCGTCCTTGCCATGGGCAGCCGATAACGCCGGATCAGAACAATTGCCGCCAGCGAGGCGGCAATAAATCCGCCGTACCAGACCAGGCCGCCTTCCCAGAATTTGAGAATGACCTGGGGGTTACGGCTGTAATAGTCCCAGTTGACCAGGATAAATGCGATCCGGGCACCTACCAGGCCCCACGCCATTAACCAGAACACCAGGTCCATGACCTGTGTGACCGGCAATTGCTGCCGGATCGCCTCGCGGCGGCACCACCACATGCCGGCGATGAAGCCGACCGCGACCATTACACCAAATGTATGCAGCGGGTAGGGTCCGATCCGCAGCAGTTCAGGCAGCATTCGCCTGCTTTTCCGGCGGGTCGCTGAACAACGCGTCGTCCTTTTTGAGAAAGGACAGGATCAGCAGGATAACGACACCACCGCTGATACCGATGTCGGCAATATTGAACGCTGGCCAGTGAGCGTCGCCGATATAGAAATCAAGAAAATCGACGACATAACCAAATCGGATCCGGTCGATAAGGTTGCCAATGGCACCCCCGCCAATTGCACCCAGGAGCGCTGGCAAGGCCCGTCGCC
>JBFJWU010000388.1:0-3650 GCA_041623475.1 bacterium
CAGGTCCTGGAGCGCCTCTTTGGCCGGATCAAAAACCCGGAATTCCTTGGGGATCCAGTCCGGAACAATATTGTCAGCCCGGTTGATCGTCCGATAGATGCTGCCCAGGATCCAGTCCATTGGCAGGACGTCCGGATTCAGCCGCGACGGCCGTTCGGTCCACGGAAACAATTTGCTGAGCGTCGAATTGCCCTGGATCGCTTCGAACAGCTGGACCCGTTCCTCGTCGGCCATTCGGACAATAGCCTGCAATAACGGTACAAAACCGCCGACGACTCCGGCCAACCGGATCCAGAGGGCTTCTGCGCCCAGGTCTGCCGGACTGCCAATTGTCGCCAGGCACAACAGATCATCCCGCTGGCTGGCCAGTCCGTACCCAATCATGCCCCCCATGCTGTGGCCGCAATACGCGACCTTGTCGCGACCAGTAACCTCTTTGACCGCATCAATAACGGCGGGCACGTCATAGAGGAAGTAATGGCTGAAGTCCCAGCTGAAATCAATCGTATCCGGAACGCCGCGCAGCCCTTCCCGCTCTTTTTGCCGTTGCAGTTCGATACTGGACAGACCGTGGCCGCGCAATTCGACAATGTGCAGGTCGGCGCCGAAATACAGCATGTCCTTGACAAATTCGCCAGCGGTCCACGCGTGGCGATTCTGGCTGAAGCCGTGGACAAGCAGCATCGGGGTATCCAGCAAGGGCTGGTGCCAGCCCTGGGGGATCGGGCGGTAGCGGGTCACGATCAACGTCCACCCGTCGTCGGTCAGGACCTCGTACGTCGACCGCTCGAATAAATCGGGGAACTTGACGTCATCAATTATCGGGCCGAGGCCCTGCCCCCGGACACGGTCACCAGTGCCAGCCTGTTTTCGTGGCACAGCGCGGGCGGTCGTGCCGGCCGGGCGGTTCTTTGTCTGTTTTTTGCCCGACTTTGCTGCGGGGCCACCACGGGCTGCCGTTTTGCCAGGGGCAGCCGTCTTGCCGGTCTTCTTACTTGCGGCTGATTTCGTGCGGGACGGTTTTTTTGCTGAGGCCATGACGATCCTGGTTACATCCGCACCGGCGGTTTTGGACACGGTTGCGGGACCCCTGCATGGTAAACGCGTCGGCGACAGGCAGCAACCTGTCCTTCGGTTTGATACCAGGGCCGGTCTGATGCATCACCCAGCGGCCGGATCCGACAGGCAGCTGTAGATCGGGCCTGGCAACGTCCCGCTGCGGAACACTGCCAGGCCCCAGGCTTGATCAGGTGGCTTCTTCGCCAGGACCGGCGGCAACCTCAAAGGTCAATTCACCATCAGCCACATCCACCTGGACAACGGTGCCGGGGACCATCTCGCCAGCCAGCAACGCCCTAGCCAGGGGATTCATCAGGTTGGATTCAATGGATCGCCGCAGCGGCCGGGCACCGTAGACCGGGTCATACCCTCGCTCGGCAAGCAGGTCCATAGCAGCAGGACTGACAGACAGGTCAACATCGCTGTCGGTCAGTCGCTGGGCGACGATATCAACCTGCAGTCCGACGATCTGCCGCAATTGCGCCTCATCGAGGGGGTTGTAGAAAACGGTTTCGTCTACTCGGTTCAGGAACTCGGGCCGAAAATGCCGGGACATCTCCTCGTGGACACCCGCCTGGACCTGGTCGCGGGGCGTCCCCTGCTGGGCACCACTGGCAATCAGGTGGGATCCGATATTCGATGTCATCAGGATAACTGTGTTGCGGAAATCGACCGTCCGGCCACGCGAGTCCGTCAGGCGGCCGTCGTCAAGGATCTGCAGGAAAATATTGAAGACGTCAGCGTGGGCTTTTTCGATCTCGTCAAAGAGAAGGACACTGTACGGGCGCCGCCGCACCGCTTCGGTCAGTTGACCACCGTCGTCATGACCGATGTACCCCGGGGGCGCGCCAATCATCCGCGACACGGCGTGCTTTTCCATGTACTCGCTCATGTCCACCCGGATCAGGGCCTCTTCGGTATCAAACATGAATTCGGCCAGCGCCTTGGCGGTTTCGGTCTTGCCGACACCGGTCGGACCCACCAGGATAAAGGAACCAATCGGACGATTGGGATCCTGGATTCCCGCCCTTGCCCGCCGGATCGAATTGGCAATCGCGGCCAGCGCCGGATCCTGGCCAATCACGCGTTCCTGCAGGTTTTCTTCCATACGCAGCAGTTTTTCGCGTTCTCCTTCCAGCATCTTCGAAACCGGGATACCGGTCCACTCGCTGACCACCGCCGCGATCTGGTTGTCGTCAACTTCTTCGGTCAACAGCGAACCGTCGTCACGCTCCTCGGCCAATTGTGCTTCCGATGCCTGGATCTGCTGCTCCAGTTCGGGGATCTGGCCATACTTCAATTCGGCGGCCCGATTCAGGTCACCACGTCGCTCAACATCATCGGCCTCGTTCCGCGCCTGTTCCAGTGATTCCTTGGCCGCGCGCAGTTGCTGGATCAAGTCCTTTTCAGCGGTCCACCGTACCGTCAAAGCGTCGGTTTCCTCGCCCAGCTCACTGATCTCCCGCTCCAGTTCTGCCAGGCGCTTCTTGCTGGCATCATCAGATTCGCGTTTGAGCGCCTCCCGCTCAATCTCCAGCTGCATGATCCGGCGCTGCAGGTCATCAATGACCTTGGGGACACTGTCGATCTCCATCCGTAACCGACTGGCCGCCTCGTCCACCAGGTCAATGGCCTTGTCCGGCATAAACCGGTCCGGAATGTACCTGTGGCTGAGCGTCGCAGCGGCAATAATCGCCCCGTCTGTAATCCGGGCACCGTGATGGATTTCGTAGCGCTCCTTGAGGCCCCGCAGGATCGAAATTGTCTCTTCAACCGACGGTTCGTTGACCGGTACCGGTTGAAACCGACGTTCCAGCGCGGCATCTTTTTCGATATGCTTGCGGTACTCGTCAAGGGTCGTTGCGCCGATCAGGTGCAGTTCGCCACGTGCCAGGGCGGGTTTCAGCAGGTTGGCCGCATCCATCGCACCCTCAGCCGCACCCGCGCCAACTACGGTATGCAGCTCATCAACAAACAGGATGATCCGGCCTTCGGCCCCTGTGACTTCATTTAGAACCGCTTTCAGCCGGTCTTCAAATTCGCCACGGTACTTGGCGCCCGCGATCAACGCCCCCATGTCCAGGGCGACAACCTGTTTGTCGCGCAACCCTTCGGGCACGTCGCCATCAACGATACGTCGGGCCAGGCCTTCGGCGATGGCCGTCTTGCCCACACCTGGTTCACCAACCAACACCGGGTTGTTCTTGGTCCTGCGCATCAGGATCTGCATACTGCGGCGAATTTCCTGGTCCCGCCCGATAACAGGATCCAACTTGCCGGCACGGGCCAGTGCTGTCAGGTCCTTGGCGTACTTGGTCAGGGCCTGGTAGCTGTCCTCGGCGCTCTGGCTTGTCACCTGGCGTCCGCCGCGCAACTGCTCGATCGCCTTGATCAGCGTATCCGCCGCAACTCCGGCATGTCGCAGTGCTTCACCTGCGGGCGTTTTGGACTCACTCAGCGCCAACAACAGATGGTCAGTCGAGACGTATTCGTCCCCCATCTTGCTGGCCAGTTTGTCCGCATCCTCCAGCAGTTTCAGTAATGATCGGGACGGCCGCACGTCCCCGTCGGCACCGCTGATCGTCGGCAGG
>JBFJWU010000389.1:0-3645 GCA_041623475.1 bacterium
AGGATGTAGCCGACGATCGTTGGCTGTCCCAGCGTTCGAAAGAAAACGCCAGCGACCAGGCCGGCGACGACAATCAGCGAAATGTCAGCAGCAATTCCCATCTAATTACTTTGGCAGTAACTCGTTAAAGCGGGGCAGGAAAACATCATCCGTATACAGCTTGCGCCGGACTCAGGACGCATCCGGCTCTGGGTCACTGTTAACGACCGGCGGAACTGACGGCGAACGTCCTTCGGCCATCAAGGCCCGGCGCTTCATTTCCGCAATCTCGCGCAAATCAGCAACGACGTCCGATTCATCGACAATTTCCGCACCGAGAATCTCCTCAATGATGTCCTCGAGAGTCACGACACCGGCAAATCCTGCGAACTGGTCAACGACGATGAACATATGTGACTGCGACCGCAGTGCCATGCGCAGCGCTACATTCAGCTTGACCGTTTCCCGCAAGAACTGTGGTGGATTCATCAGCTCGCTGACCTGGGTTGTGCCGTCGCCCAACACGGCTTGCCGCAGGATCTGGCGCCTGAATACGACGCCGATGATTTCGTCCGGCCGGTCGCCCTGTACCGGGATGCGGCTGTGCTGCATGATGTGGTCATCCTGTGCAGCCTCTTCAACTGTTGTTTCCGACTCCAGTCGATAGACCACCGTTCGCGGCGTCATGACCTGCGCGACGGTTTTGTCCTCCAGTTCCAGGATGTTCTGGATAACGGCAGCTTCCGACTGGTCCAGGACACCCTGTTCCTCGCCCAGACGGGCCATGGTCGCGATTTCGGCATCAGACATCACTCCCGTACCACCCGCACCACGGATGACCTTGGTCACCAGCCCGATCACCGCTATTACCGGACGGAAAACAACAACCAGCAGAGTCAGTGGCAGCGCAACCAGTCCCGCCAGCGGTCGCGCATAAACAACACCGATCGTTTTGGGGATGACCTCGGACAGCAGCAGGATCGCCAGGGTAAAGATACCCGAAAACGCCAGCAACTCGTTCCCGTGCATCTGCTCGGCCGCCAGCGCACCAGCCAGCGACGCTCCGGCCGTATTGGCAATAGTATTCAGTGACAGGATTGCCGTAATCGGCTGGTCGACGTTCTCGCGCAAGGCCTTCAGTCGACGGCCAATGATCGAACCCTCACTGGCCATGTGCTCGACATGGGACGCGGGAATCGCATACAGCACCGCCTCGAACAGGGAACACAATCCCGAAACAACAAGCACGGTCAAAACAGTAATGGTCAGCATTTGGTCGAAGGTTCCGCCGGGTCCGGCATCCAATATAGATGCGTTCAGATTAACCCAGACCGGCGCGGCTTTCGAATTGATCCCACCGCACGAACAGGCCAGCATCAACCTGGGCCAACATCCGGCGTCCCGAAGATCTCTGCTGCGTTGAAAATGCCGTCAGCGCGCTCTATAATCCAGTCCAGAAGCCGGGCGCGTGCCGCCAGGAGGATACCCGAAGGTGACCAGACACAACGACTTCCAGCCATCCCGACGCAATCTGTTGATTGCCTCGATCATCACACCTGTCATTGCTGGCACGACGGACGGTCAGGCCGCGGCGGACCAGGGCGGCCTCGCGAAGCTGAATCCGCTGGGTGATGTCAGTAACTATTCCGGGTTGAAGCCACTGCTGTTTGATTCCGATCGCTGCAAAACCCTGATTACGCAGTTGTTTGAGGCGTATCAAACGACGGGTGACCCCAGATACGCCGAATGGGCATCGGTTTATGGCTTCCCCTGGTGGCGAACTGCGGCGACCCGGGCGGATCGGATCCGCTGCGCCAAAATCAGCCAGAAGATCGCCGGCAAACTGGCCAGTGACCATCCGACCCTGGCCGCGGGCCACCAATGGCTGGCGATCCACATGGGAACGGAAATCCTGAGTGTCGGTGTCGTTGACGCCCTTCACGCGGTGCCACGCCTGCGGAAATCCCTCGAGCGCGCCATGGCAATCGATCCAAGGTATTTCTACGGATTGCCGACGCTGATCCTGGCCAAAGTCTATTCGAAATTACCGCAGTTCCCGGTCAGTATTGGCGATCTCGACCACGCCCTGGCGCTGTTAGAGGAAATAAAACCGCTCCAGCACGACAGCTTTGCAGTCTGGCATCTGTTCAACGCCGAAACACTGTACCTGAAAGGTGCAACGCCACTGGCACTGCAGGCGTTGGCCGCAATTGACCAGGCCGTAGCGCCGAAAGACCCGGCAACAGCCTATTTGAAAGACGCCACCCTGTACGATGCCCGGATCCTGGCGAAAAAAATCCAGGCCGACGACTATGACCGCTACCTTTGGGATCCGCTGTTGGAGGTTCCGCAGGCCAAATAACCGGATCTTTCAGAAGCGTTTCCGTACCTAGGTGGCATTCAGCCATTCCCTGGCCACACCGTCCAACCCGTTCAAATCCAGTGTCGACGCACCAGGTACCTGGCTGACAACCGCGCTCGGCATACCGGCGCAGACACAGGTGGTCGGATCCTGGACAACGATCTGCCCACCAACCGAAGACAGGCGACCAGCTCCGTCGGCGCCGTCCGTGCCCATCCCGGTCAGGACGATTAATCCGACCCGATGGGCGAAACGGGAATCGACCAATGCCGCAACCGTACGGTCGACCGATGGCGCGAATACCGAATCGGCATCTTCTTCGATGCCGATCTGCATACCTGAACACCGAATCTGGAAACCGTTGGGGACAACGTAAATCTCGTTCCGCAGATCCTGGTAACCATCCCCCAGAAGATTCACTGAACTGCGGCATTCCGTCCCAAGCCACGACGCGAATCCGGTATCAAAGCCGTCCATCAGGTGCTGGACAACGATAACTGGCACCCGAACAGGATCGGCATCAGCCAGAATGCGCGCGACAATCGGCGGGCCACCAGTTGACGCACCGATACAGACGATGTCAGGTTTCCGGGAATCGACCGCCCACTCGGCCGGTTTGGTCGTTCTATTCCTGGTAACCAGGGGAATTCCGGCCAGTGTTCGCAGATGTCGGACCAGGGTGGCCACATCGTCCGGGTCTGCCAACAAAGCTGAATCCGGTTTTTGAATGATATCCAACGCCCCTGCCTCGATTGCCTCGAAGGCGAGGTGAGAGTGTTTGTTGGTCAAACTTGACATTATGATGATCGGAATCGGAGCCAACTGCATAACGGACCGCGACGTTTCGATACCTGAAATACCAGGCATAATCACATCCATTGTGATCAGGTCGAACCGCAGCCCACGCCCCAGCGCATCCAGCAGGTCCTGACCGCAATCATATTCTGCGACAACGTTCAGGTCATCTGCCTGATCAAATACTTTGCGCAACACCGCCCTCGCCGTCGGCGAATCATCAACAATCGCAACACTGTGACTCACGCCTCAGCAAGCCGCTGAACAGTATCCAGCAGGTCCTGGTTTTTGAATTCACCTTTGACCAAGTATGCGTCGGCACCTGCCCTGGCGCCTTCATTTCGTTGGTCTATCGACCCAAGTGACGTCAACAGGACGACGGGCAGTTTCCTGTATTCGGCTGACGAGCGAACCCTCTGGACAAGCTCCAAACCCGTCAGACGCGGCATTTCAACGTCCGAAATGACGATATCAAATTGCCCTTCGCAAATTCGGGCCCAGCCTTCTTC
>JBFJWU010000390.1:0-3641 GCA_041623475.1 bacterium
GCTGTCTGCCGGTGACACCACCAAGACGGTCAGCCTTATCGTCTACGATATTGCCGGTAACAGCACAACGGTGACCGATTCGATCACCCTGGATACCACACCACCGGTGCTCACATCCGTTGTCATCCAGTCCGGTGCGGTCGCTGTATCGACCGTGACAGTTTCAACAACTGTTTTTGCAACCGGGGCCAGCCAGATGCGAGTCACTGGTGACACAACGTGGCCAGTTGGCTGGGTCGCATGGCAGGCGTCGTCATCAGTAACGCTGACCACTGGCGATGGAACCAAAACTGTCTGGGTTGCGGTTAGGGACGCATTGGGCAATTTTTCCGGGCCCCTGAGCGACTCGATCGATCTGGATACGATGCCGCCTGCTGCGCCCGCATTCGTGGTTGCCATGGCCGGCCTGTCCAGCATCAGTATCACCTGGCAGACGGTGCCGGACGCCGCCCAGTACCGCGTTTATTACGATACTGATTCGGGCGTGCCATACAGTGGCACGGATGCCAGCAACGGTAACAGCCCGATCAACACGGGGGGCCCGGCGACCTCGCTGACGCTGATGGCCCTGCCCGGTGGTGTCCCCCAGTGGATCGCTGTCCGGGCCGTTGACCAGGCCGGCAATATCAGTGGCTACAGTCCCGAAACCAGTGCAACACCGTCGTCCGTGACATCAGCGGCACCGGTCATATACGCGGTCGAACCGCCGTCGGCCAGCCCGGTATCAGCCACCTGGCACTGGATTACCGGCCTCAACCTGAACCAGCCGGTTTCGGCGGTTGTCCAGGTGATAACCGGTTATGGGCCCATTGTCAATGCCGTCACCACGCAGGTCCTGTCCGCGGCTACCATCCGGTTCCGTAGCCCGTTGAATGTATTGCCCGGCAACCATTCTGTTCGGGTCACGTATCCCGCGTCCGGATCGACCACCAATTCCCTGGCGTTTGCGTATGGTACGACCAGTGTCACGACCGGCTTTGAATTTGTCGACATGAACTGGGGCGCGGCCAAGGACAAAGCCCGGCATTTCCTGCCAATGGATGACACGGCGGTCAGTGGCAAGGTTGTCATAGCGACATGTACCTTTGGCGGCGGCTTCAAGATCTGGGAGGCCGACAAACACAACGTAATCGAAGTCTCGGGTACGCGCCTGAACACGTTCGGCGTATATGAGCCCAATTGCAATTGGGGCACAGTTGCTGATTTCGACAAGGATGGCGACATCGATTTTGCGTTCGCAAACATGGGTTTCGACGATAATATGCTGATTAACAATGTCACGGAATTCACCCGCGACGAAACGCGAATGCCCACCAACGTGTCCAGTTCCAAGTCAATTGTGGCAGCCGACTTCAATGTGGATGGCTGGCCCGACCTGGTGGTCGGGGGCTGGAACGAAAATTCCCGGGTCTATCTGAACGATGGCGATGGCACATTCACAGACTCCGGCAATTACCCGACGGAATCGTCCAGCACCGGCATCGTCGCAGTCGGCGACATTGACGGTGACGGTTATCCGGATGTTGTCCTGCCCAACCGCGGCCAGCCATCCGTCGTCTGGCTGAACAACGGCAGCGGCGGTTTTACGATCAGCGGCGGCTGGCTGCCAATCGAGAATCGAAACCATGAGGGCGCGTCGCTGGCTGATCTGGACGGTGACGGGGACCTGGATCTGGTGCTGGCCGTTCTGGCCGATGACAACGAAGTCTACCGCAATACCGGCAGCCAGTTTGTCCGCGTCAGCGGCACCCCTGCCGGGACTGAACATTCGCGATCGGTGGACGCTGCCGATGTCGACAATGATGGCGACATCGATATAGTTTTTGCCAATGGTATCAGCGACGGCAGCAATTCGGGGGTTGATGAATGGAACTACCTGTGGATTAATCAGGGTGGGTTTTCGTTCAACCAGGTGACGATGGTCGGCGACGGCTTCAACCGCTCCCACAGCGTCCAGTTTTTTGACTGGGACGGCGATTCCGATCCCGATGTCTTTGTATCCCACGCACGTTCCGGCTCCAGTGGTCATGCCCCGCAGATACTCGAGAATCGCTATTTCGAATTTGCCGATCTTACGTTCAGCCAGTTCAATGTCCCGACGACCCGCGCTTACACCGCGTCCGGCGTCTATTATTCGACGACTGAACAGACCTATCGCCTGTTAATGTGGGGCGGTGGCGGCACGGTTAATTACGATGATCTGCGAACGCTGGATCTGGCGACCCTGCAATGGGCCTCGCCGGTCACATCGGGATTTGCACCCAGCCCACGGGTGTTTGCGCCCGGGGCCTACCATGCTGCCAGCAACCAGTGGATCATCTATGGGGGCGACCAACAGAACGACGACCGTAAGATCTACCATTGGAATGTCGGCAGCGGTGCCTGGAGCAGCTATACACCCCCCAATTTTGGTGCTGGCGGCCCCCGCATTGTCATGAGCCCGACGCTGACCTATGCGCCCGACGTTGAACAGATCGTGATTACGTACGGGCTGAATGATGATTTTGGCATCCAGTCCCGCTGGTTCTATTACGATCCGGTCACCCAGTACTGGGACAACAAAACCGTCTCCTGTACGCAAGGCACCACCTGCCCCCAGATCCGCTGGGCACACGCGTCCGCGTACGGGGATGGCAACGTCTACATCTTTGGCGGCGACCAGAATGGGGCGCCGTATTTCAACGACATCTGGGCACTGGAAACAACGACCAATACGTGGTCCCTGGTCGAGGCCGACTGCACGCCCGGGGCCAGTTGCCCGACCGATCGCCTGAACGCGGCAATGGTGTACCATCCCCACAAGAAGTGGCTGGTTGTCTACGGCGGATACGATCCCGTGGGGACGGCCAGCCTGAATGATGCCTGGGCCTACGACCTGCCCAACGGGGTCTGGATGCAATTGTGCAACAGCTGTACCACGCCGACTGCTGTCGATGGTATGTCGGGCGGTTGGGACCCCACTGAAAGGGCATTGGTCTGGTTTTCGGGGTCCACCGACGGTGGCACAACCTACACCGGCGAACTGTGGCGCCTGTTCTTGAAGTAACCCGCTCCGTCCACATTGACAACTTAATCGGCGGTCAAACCTTTGACATATTGTGATATGTCGATGCCTCGGAACATGCAACAGATCGATAAGTCCCCAGGGTTTGTTTCGGTGCCACCTGGTTCAGGCTCGGACCGCGTACCGCATGCTGCTGCGCAGTTGCGGAATCACTGGCTTAAACGTGTCGAACACGATCCCACTCCGGCCCCACAAGCCTTTATTTGTGTGACCTTACGCGGTAAAATAAGGTTTGGACTGAAACCTGCGAGATCCAGATCTGCGCTCGGGGGAGCGCCGACGTCTGGCACAGGAATTGCAGGTAGGTTGAATACGGAATTATGGTTGGCGGGACGTGCGCGGTCCGGTTCAACAGAATGCGTACGATCCCGGGGGCGCGAATTTGTCCATTTCGAGACTCATTTCAGGAGGTCTGGCAGGCATGCTGCTGGCCACCGGTTGCACAGGAACAAATCCGGACGCCGGCTTGTCGGCCGTAACGCTATTGGGCAGTCCGCCGGACGCGATCCTGACCACGGATACATCCAGACAGCTGCAGATCGAAGGCGCGGACCTGTGGTCCAACCCGGTATTGGAC
>JBFJWU010000391.1:0-3629 GCA_041623475.1 bacterium
ATCAGCGGCCGGAGCTTGGTCAACAAGGCCTGGTGCAGCTGCCGGGACCGACCGAATTCGAGGTTGACGGTTTTCGAATAGCCGACTGCCATCAGGAAACCAGCCGGATCGTTTTCAAAAATCGTCTCGGCGACGACACGACGGACCTGGTCAACATTGGCGATCGAAAACTGGTACGCCGAAATCGCATCAAAAACAATTTCGGCGGTCTGCCGTTTGGGAATGGACGAGTCGTCAATGATCTGCAGGAACTGGTCTCCGATCAGGATCGGGTCCGGATGGGGCGCGGATTGCTGCAAGAGGACGTTAAGCGAACTGCTGAGTCGCCGGAAAAGCACGACATCGGCCTGGCTGTCGGATACGCCCGGGGTTGTTGCACAGGCCGCCGCAGATACGCACAACAGTATTGCCGCAGAAATTATTCGAACGTTGACGGATCTATGGCAATAATGGTCTGTCATGTCGCAGTTAGGTGTGGCCTGACGTTGGATCTGCTGGGCAAACGGCTATAGTGTCCAAGGGAAGCAACGGTTTGTCAACGACCTGAACCGATCCGAAAGGGGCCACGCACCGCCGACGAGGCTTCTATGGTGCTTGCAGGATGCTTTTTAACTCGCTGGAATTCTTCATATTTTTGCCTTTCTGCCTGCTGGCAATCTTTGCCGCACCAGGGCGGTACCGGTGGGCCGTCGTGCTGCTGGCGAGTTACTGGTTTTACATGTCGTGGAAGCCGGTTTACGGACTGTTGATCCTGGCATCAACGACAATTGACTACTGGGCGGGACTGCAACTGGACCGGCCAGGCGCCTCGCAGTCACGCCGGCGGACGATCCTGGCCGTCAGCGTTGTCGCAAACCTGGCGATCCTGTTCTATTTCAAATACTTCAATTACGGTCAGCAGATTATCCAATCCATGGTTACGGCAGGGGGGCGCAACTATGTGTTCCAGCCCATTGACCTGCTGCTGCCGATCGGGATCTCGTTTTACACGTTCCAAAGTATGAGTTACACGATCGATGTGTTTCGCCGCGAGCGGTCGGCCGAGCGGCACCCAGGCATTTTTGCACTGTATGTGTCGTTCTTTCCCCAACTGGTAGCGGGCCCGATTGAGCGGTCCACGGCGTTGCTGCCGCAACTGAGGAAACTGGCGGATTGGGACCGGGAACGATTTTTCAGCGGCGCCCGACTGGTGACCTGGGGATTTTTCAAAAAGCTGGTTATTGCCGATCGGGCGGCGGCGTTTGTCGACCCTGTGTTTAATTCGCCCGGCAGCTACGATGCCAGCACCCTTGTCATCGCGACGATCATGCTGGGGTACCAGTTCTACTGCGATTTTTCCGGCTACTCCGACATTGCAATGGGGTTGGCGCGAATCCTGGGTGTCAGGCTGTCCGTTAATTTTGACCGTCCCTACCAATCAAGGACAGTCACGGAGTTCTGGAACCGCTGGCACATCACCCTGTATTCCTGGTTCCGCGACTACGTTTATCGGTCGCTCGGAGGAAACCGGGTCGGGCAGGCCCGCTGGTTCATCAATGTCCTTGTTGTGTTTGGCCTGAGCGGGTTGTGGCATGGTGCCGAGCACTCATTCGTTGTCTTCGGGTTGCTGAACGGGCTTTACATTGTTGGCGAACTGGGGCTCCGCAGGTTTCGCCGACAACTGCTCGATCGCTTTGGTTTCGGACTGCCTGGTCGGATTTACCACCTGTTGGATATTGTCCGGACGTACACCCTGATTCATATCACGTTTGTCTACTTTCGGGCACTTAATGTCCGGGACGGGAACGATATCATTGTTCGTATCATCGCGGACGCCGGTCAGGTCGGGTCGACCTTTCTGTCTGCGCTGGTGGGCGGTGCAGGGCTGGATGTTCTGGCTGCGGCTGCGCGCGTGCCCGACCTGAAGGCTGTGGTCATCGCCATCCTGTTCCTGGAAGTGGTTCAATGGCGGCAAGGTCGGCGCAGCCTGACCGCTTTCCTGGATGGGATGGGTCCTGGAGTTCGCTACCTGTTTTTCGTCATTGTCGGATTCCTGATTCTCTACCTGGGCAAATTCGATGCCCAGCCGTTCGTCTACTTCCAGTTCTGATGTCGCAGAAACAGACAGTACGGTTTGTTGCTGAGGTCGGGGCGCTGGCCAACCAGGCGATTCGATACCTGGTTCCGGTTGTGCTGATTTTCGTCGCGGCCCATCACCTGGTCATACATATCCATATGGGCCGCATCGCCGAGGCCGGCGCTGACGGGATTTACATCTGGGGTGATTCGCGAACGTACCGGGGGATTGATGGCGCGCGTATTGCCGCTGGTACAGGTCGGCCGGTCGTCAACTTGTCCTATAACGGCGCCGGCATCTACGATTTTGCGGTCATCGCCCGGGCGATCCCCGACAACGCCACCGCTATCCTGGGGTTCAGCCTGGCCATGCCGATCCGGTATGCCCGGTTTCAGTTAAACCGTGACGGGATATACCTGCCGGCAGTTTATTCGTTGTGGCGGAATGGCGTCGCGCCTGGTGACATCTGGCAGATCCTTCGTGTCAACCGGGACTGGATATACGGACCGTCAGTAACCGACAGTACACCGCCATTCCCCGATTACGAAACAATCCAGGAAAAGCCGGAGCAATGGGACAAGTACAGATACTTTTTTCGGCCGATGGTGATTCCCGACTATTTTCATGCGCAATACGGTGTCATGGTCGAAGGCCTGGCGTTGCTCGAGAAGAAAGGTGTTGACGTCCGGATTGTCGAAATTCCCGGCGGTGAGCGAATTCGCAGGGTCCGTGCCGCATCGGGATTCCGGGACTACAGTGCGCGCCTTCGCGAGCTCGCTTCGGAGCAGGTGCAGGTCCACAGTGGTTTTGTACTGGAGTCAGATGACAATATCTATTTTGACTTTACGCACCTGAATAATCGTGGACGGCAGCTGTTGACCGACTGGATGTTGCGGGAGGTTGTCGACGATCTGGTCGTCAATCCGGTAACGACGCAGACCGTACCGGGTCTGGTCATCCGGGACGCGGTTGGATCCTTTGGCCGTGGCACAGCACCATAGGTGTAAGAATGTTTGCCGTTGAGCCGACCAATCGGCACAGAATGAATCGGCCAAGCGAGGCAATATGATGACGCGCGGGCTTACGTCTGCTTTGGCGGGGTTGTTCGTTGTTGCCACGGCGGCTGTCGCCGTCGCTGGGCCCCCCGACGGAACATGCAAGATCAATGTTCTGGCGGATCCGGGCATCCTGTTCAGCCTGGACGAGTGGCAGACCGACTTTTGCAAAACAACGGTACCCCTGACCGAGATCAGGGATGGGGGTCCACCGCGGGACGGGATTCCGCCGATCGATTCGCCGGTTTTCGAGCACGTTCGCGATGCCGACAAATGGTTGGCGCCACGGGAGCCTGTGATCGAATTGACGGTTGGCTCGGTGTCCCGGGCGTATCCGCTGCAGATCCTGATCTGGCACGAGATTGTCAACGACCGAATAGCTGGCACACCTGTTGCCGTAACATTTTGCCCGCTGTGCTACACGGCGCTGGCATTTGTACGACCGATGCACAGCGCGGCGGTACTGACATTTGGTACCACAGGCAACTTGCGGCACAGCGACATGGTGATGTGGGACC
>JBFJWU010000392.1:0-3627 GCA_041623475.1 bacterium
GCAATCGGCGTCGTAGGTCAGCGCATCAAAATAGTCGGTGGCATTGACTGTGATCTGGACATCGTCGCCCTCTGGATTCCAGTCATCATCCGTCGTACTGACAATGACCGGCGCCACGTTATACAGGGTCAGCGTGGTCGAACTGGTCACGCTGGTCACATCGTCGCTGGCGCGGATATTGACGACGTAATCGCCATCATTCAAGGGGCCGTAGTCACAGACGTACCATTCGGCCTCGTTAGTGACTTCGTACGTTTCGTCGCCATCGCAGTCGTAATCAAACCAGATCGTCGGTGACGGACCTGTGCCCGGTTCTGAATACGCCGGAAGCTGGACAGCTTTGCTGATTCCGTCAAAGCCGACCACCTGCTGGCGCGTCAAATAGTCCCCGCCCCACGACCCTCGCCCGAGCTGCCCCTGATTGTTATGGCCCATGCAATTCGCGGCACCGTCGTCCAGCGACAAGCACGTATGGTGCCACCCAATGTCGATTTGAACTGCGGAATTAATAATACCGTCGACACCGGAAACTGTTGTGGGAACCAATTTCTGGGCTGTCGTACTATCACCGATCTGGCCCCAACCGTTATATCCCCAACACTGCGCTTCCCCGGAATCCAGAACGGCGCAGGAATTGTATCGACCGACACCGATTTCAATTGCCTGACTGGAGATACCATCAATACCGACAACCTGAACCGGCGTGACCCGTTGCAGGGTCGTATTGTCCCCCAATTGCCCCCATGCGTTGTATCCCCAGCAGCGCATTTCACCCGTATCGATCAGGGCACAACTGTGGTAATAGTGTCCGGCCGCGACGGCGCTCGCAGATGCCGAGACACCATCGATTCCGACCACGTCCTGCGGGGTGTTCTGGTTGCCACTGGCGGCATTACCCAGCTGCCCATTGCCGTCCAGCCCCCAGCATTTGACCGCACCCGTATCAAGCACAGCACAAGTGTGAAACGTTCCGGCCGCAATATCGACTGCCGAAGCAGACACGCCATCAATACCGACAACCTGGACCGGTGTCGACTGTTGTGAGAAATTCCCGTTACCCAACTGACCGAACCCATTGTATCCCCAGCATTCCACAGCACCGGTCGTCAACAACGCGCAGCTGTGGCGCTCACCGGCAGCAACACTGACCGCCTTCTTGGTCACGCCGTCGATGCCGCTCACCTGTACCGGCGATTGCTGTGACGTCGTGTTGCCGTTGCCCAGCTGGTTGTAAAAGTTATACCCCCAGCAACGCAATTCGCCGGTATCCAGTACGGCGCAACTGTGCAAATAACCCAGGTCCAGCGTTGTCGCCGTCGCACTGGCACCATCAATGCCCACAACCGGCGACGGCGCGTTTTCGTTGACAGAGCCCCCACCGTTGCCCAGACCGCCGTTACTATCTTCCCCCCAGCACTCCAGGGCACCATTATCACGAATCCCACACGAGTGACGCGCTCCGGACGCCAGGGTCTTGAACCCCTCTCCTTTAACGAGGGCAGGCGTATCAAAGGGATCCGACCATAACGCGTTGACACGGATTCGGCCGACCCCTTCAGGTGCCGAAGATCCGATCAGGACGCTCAGGTCAGGTGCCACGTTAAGCACCGTGACGGTTGTCTGGGCATCGGTAAATGTGTCATCATCGTGGACGCGAACCACATTGGTGATCGGACCCTGGTTAACGGGTCCATAGCTGCAGACGTATTCCGTATCCGTCGTACCGGCCAGCTCAAACGTGCCGTCGCCGCCACAGTCATAGTCATACGAAACGGGCTCTGATGGCGCGGGATCGGTCGCGACCGCCGTAATCGTATAGGTACCGGTTCCCTCCAGTACCCAGTCGTTGGTCACCAGCGTGACCGACGGGGGTGTATTTGTGACAACAATCGTTGTCACGTCGGTGACAAAGCTGACATCGTCGTGCAACCGCACCAGGATTTCGCGAACGCCGTCGTTGGCTGGCGAAAAGTCGCACTCCTGGCTGGTTGTATAGGTAGCAGTGATTTCGAAAGAGCCATCGTTGCCACAGTCAATATCAGCGGTCACCGGCCAGTCGTAAATGTCAGTGACCGTGTAGCTGAATTCGATGATCGGATTCCCCTCGGTCACCGGTCCGACCGATACGATTGGTCCAAGTACCGGCGGAACATTGACGAGAGTCTGGGTGGTTACCTGCAGGACCGAACTGTCATCGTCCCAAACCAGGACCGGAACGTTGTACACGCCCTGGTTTCGTGCCGGGTAGCTGCAGGTAATCGGAAAAATAGACGTTGGCGACCCTGAAACCTGGACATCATCAGGCGTTGCGTCCCAGAATCCGTCATTGTGACAGTCAACGCGCACGCTGAATGATGTTTCCCACGGGTCCGAAATGGCAGCAGTCACCTGGAACGTCCCGGCGCCTTCATTTTCGACAGTAATTGTGGACGGCGACACTGTCGGCGGAACATTATTGACAACCAGGGTTCGGGTGTCTGTATCCGATCCATCGTCATCCCACGCCAACACCCTGATCGTCAGATTGTTGCCGTTCGTATCATTGGACATTTGGCAATTTATCGATGTCGACGAGACACCAACGTGGTCGTTGGGACCGGAATAAGCACCGTCGCCATCGCAATCGACGCTGAATGTAATTGGCGAATCGTACGGGTCCGTCACGGCCAGTTGGACGGTCGTCACGCTGCCCTCGTCGACTGGCGACGTGATCGCCATACTTGTAATGACCGGCAGCGTGTTATAAACCGTGACCCACGTTGTCGATGTCACGGCAGTGACGCCGTCAAACGCCTCTACCGTTACGGGATAAACGCCGTCATTTACGGGACCATAGGGGCAATTGGCAAACGTACCACCGACAACTTCGAACGTGCCATCGGCATCACAGTCATAGCTGATGGTCAGGAAATCGGCCGGGTCCGATGCATTGGCAACCACCAGGACTGTACCGACGCCTTCCTCAACCGGCCCGCCGTTCAAAGGCGATAGAGTCGGTGCAACGTTATTGACCGTTACAGTCGTGTAGTGCGTGGTACTTGTCCCGCCATCATCGTCACGAACTCGCGCAATGATTGTTCGCTGGGTCGGACCATCGACAAGACCAAGAGAGCAAGTTGCTGCGGTTGTCGCGCTGCCGACAACATCCGGGCCGTCAAGAAAATCACCGTCTCCGTCGCAGTCAAAATCGTAGGACAGCGTGTCGCCGAACTCCGGGATGACCAGTACAGTCGTAGTCGCACCATTGAATTCGGGGACGATCGCCGGAGTCCCAGTATCGCCGGGGGTCGGCGTCCCAAGCTGCTGCTCCAGGTCTCGCCCCCAACAATGAAGTACACCGGACGAATCCGACGCGCAGCTGTGACCCCAACCCAGGCCAAAGGTTGCTACCGACTTGCCAGACATGGTTCCGACATTGACAATCTCGGGGTCGGGATCGTTCTGGGGACTGTCAATGGTTCCGTCACCCTGCTGGCCATGGTTATCAAACCCCCAGCAGATCATTTCCGCCTCATCGGACAACGCACAAGTGTGATATTGGCCGGGATCGATGCCGACAATCGTCTTGCCGGCCATATCGCTGCCGTTGACAACGGACGGGGTTAACAGGGGTGTCGATGAAACTAC
>JBFJWU010000393.1:0-3617 GCA_041623475.1 bacterium
CGCTGGGGCGCTACGGGAAAAACTCGCTGCCGCTCAAACAGTTCCCCGTTTCTCAAGGGGCGGGTGTGTTGCATGGACCTTTGCCACGGCGTGCGCTGTCGTGGGGTAGTTTTGGGCGAGCAGCGTTTGGTCTGATATTGTCCGAAATTTCGCTGTTTTTCTATCCAAATGCCTTTTTCTTCTCTGTGTTCTCTGTGATGAAAAATTCTGTTCTTCCCGATCTGTACACCTCTCCGGTTTGACACATTAAAAACAGAATGGTAATTCTGTTTTATGGAATACGAATTCTGACATGGCCGCGGTTGCTCAGTTGACCGATGTGAAGGCGCGGAAAGCGGCCTTGTACCGGGACGCAATTCTGGATGCTGCGGAACGGTTGTTTGCGTTGCATGGACCCGACAATGTCAAAGTTCAGCAGATTGCCGAGACCGCCGGGTTGTCGCTGGCAACCTTGTACAACACCTGTACAGGCAAGGAACAGATTGAGCAGGGTGTCCATGAACGGCGCCTGGCCGAGTTGTTTGAACGGGCCACGGGTGTGGTTGATCCCGGCCGGTCCGCCTTTGCCAATATCCTGGCTGGAATCGAGTCATATGGTCGCTACTTTGCTGAACACCCTGAGTACCTGCGAATGCACCTGCACGCTGGCAATGACTGGGCCACTGCGCTGGGGATCCAGCCGGGGGCAACGATGGAGGCGTGGCAACGTGGAATGGCGCTGCTGGTCGAGATGGTTCGCCAGGCGATGGCTGACGGGGACCTGGTGGCGACCGATCCAGTCACGGCAGCGCGACTGATGACATCAGCGCAACAGGTGATGTTGTCACGCTGGCTGGAAGACGGGGCAAAGGGGTCGGTTGATGCGCTGGTCGCGGACGTCCGTGCGTTTATCCTGCGGGCATTTGCCCGGAACATGAGGGTTGACAAATGACAGGCAGCGGTGGCGCGATCGGTACGATCCCCATGCTGGATCGCAGTTGGCCGATTGTCGGTAATCTGGTCGAATTTGTCCGGGGGCCGATCGAAATGATGGCCCGCGCCCGGGAATACGGCGGAGAACTGGTTCAGTTTCGCCTGGCCAACCGGGACATGGTGCTGTTCAGCGGAACTGAGGCGCACGAAGCGTTCTTCCGCGCACCGGATGACCAGTTCAACCAGCGCGAAGCATACCAGTTTATGGTGCCGGTGTTCGGTAAGGGCGTCGTTTACGATGTCGAGCCGGAGATCATGTATGAGCAGCTTTCTATGGTCACGCCGGCCCTGCGGATCAAACGGATGGAAACATACGGCGAGATTATCGCCCAGGAGGTGGTTCGCACAACCGCAGATTGGGATCAGCGGGGAACGATCGACCTGGGCCAGTTTATGAAGGTCCTGACCACTTATACGTCGACACACTGCCTGCTGGGCCGGGAGTTCCGCGAGACCCTGACCGAAGAGTTTGCGGCCGTCTATCACGATCTGGAAACGGCCGTTAACGCGATCGCGGTCCTGAACCCCCGTTTGCCCCTGCCGGCGTTCCGGCGACGAGACCGGGCGCGGGTGAAGCTGGGCCAGATGATGACACGGATTATTGATGCCCGCCGCCAGGCCGGTGCAGCGGGCGACGATTTTCTGCAGACGCTGATTGATGCCCGGTACAAAACAGGGGAATCGCTGAGGTCCGAGGAGATCACCGGCCTGCTGGTGGCGTTGATGTTCGCCGGGCACCATACGAGCGCGGTGACGGCCAGCTGGACGCTGCTGGAACTGCTGCACAATCCCGATTACCTGGCCCGGGTGATTGACGAACTGGACCAGGTATTTGGTGATGGCGACGATTTTTCCTACGATGCGCTGCGCGAATTGGAGCTACTGGAGAACGGCATCAAGGAAACACTGCGCCTGCATCCGCCGCTGATCATGTTGACCCGCAGGGTGCAGTACGACTTCCACTACAAAGACGTGGTCATTCCCGAGGGGACCTATGTCGTTATCTGCCCGAATGTCAGTCATATGGTGCCCGAGGAGTTTCCCAACCCCGAGAAATTCGACCCCGATCGGTGGACGCCGGAGCGGGGCGAAATCACCAGCCCGTTCCAGTGGGTGGCGTTTGGCGGCGGGCGGCACAAGTGCACGGGTAACGCGTTTGCGCTGATGCAGATCAAGACAATCTTTGCGGTCCTGCTGCGCAAGTTCAAATTTGAACTGTACGGCGACCCGTTCCTGCCCAACTACGAGGCGCTGGTGGTCGGGCCCAATGACCCCAGCCGCGTCAACTACCAGCGGATCCGCTGACGTGCGCCACCTGGACCGCTATCTGTCCCCCAATCCGGCCAAGGCTGCGGTCGAACGGTTCTGGCTGTGGTACACGCCGGTGTGGGGCACAGCCGCTGGCATCGTCATGGTGGGGGGATTTGCAGACAACTGGACCGACGTACCGTTGATGATCTTCAGCCTGGTGCTGGCGGCCGGTGCGGTCGTCGGCCCGATTGTTCGCCGTCATTCCAGCCAGGCCGACCGGCCATGGCACCGGACGACCGCGTTTCGACTGGGCTGGAGCGTCGTGTTGATCTCGTTCCTGGGCAATTACGTCTGGTGCCCGTTCTTTTACGACGTGCTGCACATGCATTACGGGTTCAAGACCCAGTGGAACATCATGAACAACCCGATCCAGATGTACGTTTTGACCGTGGCGTACTTTGCCACGTACTGCGTGATCTGCCTGATCGCCTGGCGCGCTGTGCGGGTGCATCTGGCCCGTGCGCCCAGGCCGGTGTTGTGGCTGGGAATTGTCGCGGCGCCATTCGCCGTAGCCGGTCTGGAGACGGCGCTTAATGCCAATCCGTTTATTGACCAGTTGTTCTGTTACGACGACCTGCAGCTGGTGTTGACATTTGGAACGCTGGTCTATGGCATTGGTTTTATTGTCTCGCTGCCGGTCTGGATCTGGATCGACGAGCGGCCTGGACAATCGCGTAGTGCATTTGCAATTACGGTGGCGTGCCTGGCGGCGATCCAGGTGTCGTCGCTGGCGTTTGATTTCGTGCGCTGGAATGTGGCACCGCACTTTACGACGGTTGAACACGGTGCCTGGAAACACAACCTGAGGGATTATGGTGACGGCTGTCTGGCGATTCCGGACGACTGGCAACCAAAGGAGGGGAAATGAAAGTCATCGTTGATTTTGACCTGTGCGGATCGCATGCGGTCTGTACCCGCGAGGCGCCCGATATTTTTGAACTGGATGAAAACACCGACGAGTTGATGATCAGGATCGAGGATCCTGACGAATCGCGGCGTGCGGAGCTGGAACGGGCAGTCAAGTACTGCCCGAACCTGGCCATCCGCATCGAGGAGAACGGTTGATGGCTGCTGACCGGCCAGCGCCGACTACGGGCTTGAAGGTCGCCGTCGGGATCCCGCTGGCGATCCTGATGGCCGGGTTTCCGATTGCCATGGTCAATGTGTTTGTTCTGGGCGGCGACCGGCAGTTGTGGGCCGATTTCCTGGCCGTGACTTACCTGCTGGGCTTCTACGGGATGTTTATTGCCCCGTGGCTGCCGACATCGGGACTGTCCGACCGGCCGTGGCTGGAGCGATTGGAAGTCACGGTTGTGATCTGGTTCTGGTGCGTC
>JBFJWU010000394.1:0-3613 GCA_041623475.1 bacterium
GGCTGGCAGCAGCCTGGAACTGGGTGACTACACAGTGGTTTATCGCGCCGGCAATCCGGACACGCCGACGGACAACAAACCGGACAGCCAGGCCAGGCCTGCTCTGTTAATTTCCGAAGAAGTCTGCAATGCCGTTCGCAACCGCATCCGTGATGAATCAGACGAACTGGAATCAGATGCGCAGCTGACGCTGGCCCAATGGGTTGATGATGCTATCAAAGATCTGGAACTGGACGATGACCTGAAACCGGATGTTCGCAGGCTGGCCCTGGCGACCCTGATGGGCCTTGGCCCCCTCGACCAGTTGCTTGAGGACCCCGACGTCGACGAAATCATGGTGAATGGTCCGGGGACGGTCTTTGTCGAACGCGGCGGCAAACTGCAACAGACAGATCTGCGCTTCGCCGACGAGGACTCGGTCCTGAGGATCATCGAACGAATTGTGATGCCGCTGGGCCGACGGATCGACGAATCGTCGCCTATGGTCGATGCGCGCCTGGCCGACGGCTCGCGCGTCAACGCCGTCATCCCGCCGCTGGCTCTGGACGGTCCGGTCCTGACAATTCGTAAATTCAAACAATTCCGGATGTCGGCAGCCGACCTGATTGATCGCGGGTCCCTGACCAGTGACATGGCAGAACTGCTGGAAACCGCCGTGTCGATGCGCTGCAACCTGTTAATCAGCGGCGGCACAGGATCCGGCAAGACAACTCTTTTGAACATCCTGTCGTCCTTTATCCCGGACGATGAACGGATTGTCACGATCGAAGACGCAGCAGAGCTGAAACTGGGCCAACCTCACGTCGTTCGGCTGGAAACACGCCCGCCCAACGCCGAAGGTGTTGGCGAAGTCCGGATCCGGGACCTCGTCAAAAACGCCCTGCGGATGCGTCCTGACAGAATCGTCGTTGGCGAATGCCGCGGGGCCGAGGCGTTGGACATGCTTCAGGCGATGAACACAGGACACGACGGCAGCCTGACAACGGTCCACGCCAACGCACCTCGGGATGCGATCGCCAGGATCGAAACCATGTGTCTGATGGCGGACCTCGGCCTGCCGCACCGCGCGATTCGTGAACAGATCGTCCGGGCAGTTGACCTGATTGTCCAGCAATCCCGGTTTCAAGACGGGACACGCCGTATTACGGAAATCTGTGAACTGACAGGGATCGAGGGCGATACGCCTGTCCTGCGTACGCTGTTCCATTGGGACGCCGAATCAAAAACCTGCGTTGCCAGCGGATTCCGGCCCGCGTTCCTGGACGGGCAATCGTGATCCCGGCGCTTGCGACCGTGTTGATGCTGGTCGGCGGCGGTTTGATCGCCACGGCTGTTCGCCCCCGACAGCCAACGGCAAACTCCAGGCTGGGCCGGCTGGTAGCCGACTGGCGTGGCCTGGCTGCGAAAATTGAGGATCAGGCCGGACTCCAGATGAACCTGGTCGCAGCTGCCGCAGTGACCGCCATTGCGGTGGCAGTCATCGGCATGGGTTTCCCGGGGTTATTGCTGTCCGTAGTTGCATTCTGGTTTGGTCCTTCGGCCGGCCATCGGTTTCTGGACAATCGCAGGCGGCAGCAATTTGAGCGACAGCTCCCGGATGCCCTTGAAACAATCGCGGGCGGACTCCGGGCAGGACAGGGATTTGCCCAGGCCATCGCCCCGGTTGCCGAAAAATTTCCCGAGCCTGTCTGCCTGGTGTTTCGTGACGCGGTTCGGCAGATCAAGGTCGGCACGCCGGTGCCCGATGCACTGGCCAGCTCGGCCGCGCAATTTCAGACGCCGGAGTGGCGAATTTTTGTCGATGCGGTTGATGCATTGCTGCGAATGGGGGGAAACCTCGCCGATATTACCGGGCGGGCGGCAAAGACGATCCGGCGCCGCCAGCAGATTCAGGGTCGCTTGCAAACGCTGACCGCGCAGGGACGAATGCAAGCCTGGGTGATGGGCTCGCTGCCGGTGGTAATGATCCTGATTCTGCGCAGTGTCGACCCGGCAATGTATCAACTACTTGTTGGCACAGCTGTCGGTTGGACCACGATTGCCATCGCCGCCGTCCTGGAAGTGGTCGCCATCGTCATGATGCGTAGAATCCTGGCAGTCGACGTATGATCGAGCTCGTAGCACTGTCCATGGTCCTGCTCGGGTCAGCCCTGTTCTTCTCGGCGTTACGGCTCCGGGTCGTTAATTCGCCGGCGATCAACCTGCCCGTTGCGGCAGCCGCCCGCCGTCACGAGCTGCAGCAAACACCCGCCAAAGCCCTGGCCGAAAAATGGATCACTGTCGTTACTCCTCGAATTGCGAACCGAAACTGGGCAACGACAGTCGCCGGATTGCTGGAGCCGTCGGTCGTCAGGCTCTCGTATCCGTTAGGCCTGGTGCCAATCGAATGGGTCGCAGGATCATTGATTTCTGCGGTCCTGGGTGGCTTTGTCCTGGGGGCGCTCTTACTCACCACCAGCGGCGTCATGTGTGGTGCCGTAGCAGGTGGAATGTTGCCGGCGGTCTGGTTGCGGAGCCAGGCAACGGCCCAAACCGACCAGATTCTGAAACAGTTTCCCGATTTCCTTGATACAACGACCTTGTTGCTCGAAGCCGGTACCGATCTGGCAGGCGCAATGGACCGTTATGCCCGGAATTCAGGAGAATCGGTACTCGGCCGCCATCTCGCGATTTCATTAAACGAGCTCAAGACCGGGCGTCGATTGGCTGATGTCGCACGCGATCTGAACCAGCGCCTGGACATCGCCGAATTGCAGGCATTTTTTGCTGGACTGGAGGAATCGACAAAATCCGGTGCTTCGCTTGCGCCGGTGTTCCGAATCCAGGCCGAGACCCTGCGCGACCGGCGGTTTGAACGGGCGGAAAAACGCGCAGCGGAATCCGTGATCAAAATGACGTTGCCGCTGATGCTGATTTTTGCAGCGGTACTGACCATCGTTCTGGGACCGTTGCTGGCGCAGTTCATAGGAGGCATCTGATGTCGAACCTGGACATTATCTGTAAGACACCCGATGAAGAGCGCCGGATCGACTGGGACAGGACTCCACTGATCATTGGCCGCGACACGGAATGCGACGTTGCCGTGACCGATGACAGCGTCAGTCGGCGGCACGTTCGCATCAGCACAACCAACGACGGCATTCGCGTCGAGGATCTGGGCAGCGCGAACGGAACGTGGAACGACGGGCGCAAGATTGTCGATGCCGTTTTCGCATTGCCGTTGCGCATCACCATCGGTCAAACCTGCACCCTGGAGATCTCTGGCGAGGACACAGACCGGCACAAACCGGACAGGTCGTTGATACGGCTGCGCATCTTTCTAATTGCGGGGATCGCCATGATGCTGGCCATGCTGATGCTCCCTGCAGAAGACAATGTTGTCAGTCAGGTCCTGACTACGCTCCAGCCGACGGAGTCCAACGCATCCGCCTATTCGCTGCCCGACCTGCCCGACTTGCCGGAGGCTGACATGTTTGCCTGGGCCGGCCAGCTATACCGCGACACCGGATTTATGCCCGGCGCCCTGGGGCTGGCAGTCCGGGGCTACCATGCAGCTGCGACAGGAACTGGTGAAATCGCCGGGCAATCGCAGCAACTTGCCCGGCAGGCGCAA
>JBFJWU010000395.1:0-3611 GCA_041623475.1 bacterium
GAAGTCAAGACCTTTCGCTTTCGCAATGGCTATGCTGCCCAGGCGATCGCCGACATCGCCGTCTCGATCGACGAGCTGTGGGATGCGCTGCTCGAGCTCGAAGACTTTCCCGATCACGTGCCGGCCATTGATTTTGCGTCGCTGGATTACATTGACGATGACACCGTTGCCTGCCGGCTAAAGGGCAAGATCGGTGTCTGGAAACTGGGCGTCAACCTGGATGTCAAGTACAAGATGAAACTGACCGAAAAAACGCGCCTGGAATTGATCGAATACGACGGTGGCGTGTTCCAGGACGTCTATTTCCTGCACGAAGTCACGCCGCAGGATGACGGCAAGGTGCGGCTGGCCAGCACGTTCTATTTCGATATGACCGGCTTCGGGCTGTTGCGGGTCTTCAAAATCTTTGAACGGTTTCCGTGGATGGCCGAGATGCTCAACCTGGCGGCAGCCGCTATGCTGGTTCGCAGTTTTCAATTACGCTGGCCTGAACAGGAGACCCCATGAACCTGGCATTGATCGCTGTCGCCCAGGACAAACCCGGCCTGGCCAAGGCCCTGGGCGAAGCCGTCCACAAATGTGGCGGCAACATCGAAACGTCGCGAATGGTGACCCTGGGCCGCGAATTCGTCATTTCCACCCTGGTGACGGGGATCGATCCCAATGACACCGGTACCGTCGATACGCTGACAGCAGCGTTGAACGCCAGCGGGTTCGAGGTCATGATCCGCCCGACCGGTGACCCGATGGTGGCCGACAACGGACTGCCGTACCGGGTCCGTGCCGTGTCCCTGGATCACCCCGGAATTGTCGAGGCGCTGGCCGACACCATACGTGCCGCCGGGGGCAACATCGTCGATGCCAACACTGACGTCAGCAACGCACCCTGGAGCGGTGCCCCGACCTTTTCATTCCAGGCGCTGGTCCTGCTGCCCGATGCCGAGTCCGCCCGCGCCTTGCGCAGCGACCTGGATGACCTGGGTGTGCGGGAAAACCTGGATATTACCCTGGACGCGCACTCTGGGTAAACACTTAAAGCCATTGTCATCCACAAATTTGGATGGCTGGCAGATCCTAGTAGAATAGGCGGCAATCTTGCTGAGCAATGATTGGGAGCCTTGTTCTTGCGCTATCGAATAATATTAGCCGCGCTGGCTATTGCGTGTACAGAGCAGTCGTTTGACAAGTCGTTCGCTGTCCGCGTGCTATTGGAAGACCGCGGCATCTGTGACGGTGTAACAGTACGGGTCGCTGGTGATGGTACCGATCAGGCTGTCAGGACTGCCGACGGCGGCATCGTTGAGCTGGACGAGCTCGGGTTTTCGCGGCGCCGGCTGACCTTCTCCGCTAACGGGTACAAGACTGTTGAACGGGTTATCGTGGCCGATCGCGACGGGGTCGAAAACGACGATATCGTATTCCGTGTCCAGTCGATGGATGTCGTCGGTGACGTGTCCCTGGATGACGGTGCCAACCCGGCCGGCACCCGGTTGAACATTGGTGGCGGCTATCCTGCGGACACCGATGGGTTGACGTGCGAGCCGCTGGGAGAGGTGCCCGGATCCGACTTCAAGTTTGTCGGCATTGCTGGTGATGATGCTGAATCCACCATCACTTTTGAATCGCCCGTTGCCGAGGTTGATGCCGACGGTCGCTACCGGACCCGTGTGCCACGCCGGTCAGGAAACATCGGCGGGCATGCGGCGCGGGACGGGTACACGACCGTAGATTTTGGCCAATTCGTGACCGCGTCAACTGACAGCAGCGAAGCGGTTGAACTGGGCCGGGTCGTTCTGTATCCACTGACCGGATTTATCAATATTGCCGAAGATGATTACGTCAATGATCCTGTTGTGACACTGCAAATCAGTGCGTTCAACGGCGCCAGTCAGATGCAACTGGGTCAGGTGGACCCAGAAACAGGCGGCTGCGTCTATGATCCCTGGATCACCTACAGTGCATTGACAGCAGTGACCATTGTCGGCGAAGACGGCTGGCATACCGTTTGCGTTTCAATCCGCAATGCCCGAAATCAAGTGCTCCGGGACCTGCAGGACAGTGTCTTTCTTGACCGGTCCCTGCCACTGGCCTGGGTTTCCATCAATGGTGGGGATAATTACACAACTGACAACGATGCGATCCTGTCCCTGGGGGCGACCGACGACGGCAGTGGCGTTGCGGGATTACTGATCGCGGATACAGAAAGCGAACTGGCAGATGCAAACCAGGTGCCCTTTGAGCAGGCAAAGGTCTGGGCGCTTGCCGGGGTTGCAATCGGGGAATTGAACAAACGGGTCTGGGTCCAGGCTGTTGACTGGGCCGGCAATACCGGACTACCGGTCAGCGATTCGATCCTGTTCGATAATCTGCCACCTACAGGCTTGACCGCCTGGCTGCATGCTGGACAGTCGGTGACCAATAACGCCCTGGTCAAGGCAACGTTTACGCAGGCCGGTGGTACAGAGATGCAGTCAGCGCAGGATCCCGGCTTTACGGGTGCCAGTTGGCTGCCCGTGACCGATCAATTGAATCTGGTTTTGACCGGCGGCGATGGCACCAAGACGGTTTATTATCGTGTCCGGGACCTGGCCGGCAACGTGGCCGCAGCCGTCAGTGATTCGATTGCATTGGACACAACTCCGCCGGACGCACCGTCACTGCAGATGATCGATATCGATGGTGACGGATTTCCGCTGAGCCCATCCAGTGTCGAATTGTCCTGGAATACGCCCCAGGGGGCCGACCAGTTCGAACTGCAACAGCAGGTCGTCGGTCAGAACAACAGTTTCGGCGGCACTGTTGTTCTGGGAGTCGGGACCGAAACATACGCCGCAATTGTCACTACCCCGGGTGCGCTCCATCGGTATCGGATCCGGGCGGTCGACCAGGTTGATAATCGTTCAGACTGGTCCGCGATCGAAGAAGCGCGCCCGTTTGCGCCGATTACCCAGGTGACCCGGATCCGCGGTGCTGACAATCGGTATCACCTGGCGTTTCAGCCCGAAGCCGGAACGTTTTCGATTTCCGGATTCTATCGCTATCAGGACATCACCGGCACCACATTTCAGGAATCATTGCCGCCTGATTCGACCTCGTTCGATCGTCCTCCTGGTGCAGGGCGTCTTAACGAATTCCTGGAACTACGAACAGCGAACGTCGACAACACGCTCGTCCACCAAACCGACGTGCCGCTGGGGCTCAACCGGGTCGGTGTCATTGCTGCGGCATCAGACGTCGGATCGGATTCTGCCATCGCCGTTGGGCCAGACGGGGTCGTTTATGTCAGTTTTTACAATGCGTCGAAAGGACAACTGTGGCTGGCGGACAACAGGACGGGTGTATGGGCATCACAGTTGTTCACCAGCGAATTCGACTGGGGGCAGTCCTCCGCGCTTGCCCTTGATAACCAGGGCAATTTGCATATCAGTTTTCAGTCTATCAATGCGGTAAACGGGTCGACTACGTCCAAGCTTGGTTATGCTACCAACGCGACAGGGAGCTGGTCGGCAGTAACGTTTCCGACATTATCTGGCTGGCACGGTGTCGATAGTTCGATTGCCGTTGGTGTCACAGGCGATGTGCACATCGCGCACTATTCGTCCGTGCCGGGC
>JBFJWU010000396.1:0-3606 GCA_041623475.1 bacterium
AGACCTGGTCTGTACAGGGGCAGGGTCGTGCGTATCGTGACCGACCGACGGTTCTTCGAAATCGGTCACGGTGCCAGGGACCGCAAACACCTGCAGGCAATTTCGGATGGCCTGAACCTGGCGTTGGTTAGCTGGCGCGGGCGAGATAATGCCTTCTGAGGCGGGACTGTCGGTCGAGTTCTTTTGCCAGGACACCGTGTCGATAGCCCGGCACCTGATTGGTTGCCGCCTGGTTTCGACGATCGGTGGGGTGGAATCTGGCGGTATTATTGTCGAGACCGAGGCGTACACGCAGGAGGACCCGGCCTGTCACGCATTCAACGGGCCGACCCCGCGCAATCGATCGATGTTCGGGCCGCCTGGGCGCTTGTACGTTTACCTGATTTACGGATTGCACCACTGCGCAAACGTCGTGACCGAACCGGAGGGCAGGGGGTGCGCGGTCCTGATCCGGGCGATTCATCCGGAACTTGGTATGGACGTGATTCGACAACGGCGGGTCAGGGCCTCCAAACGGTCCCTGACCGACGGGCCGGGCAAGCTTTGCCAGGCCCTGGGGATCGATCGCGTGCACGACGGCGTCAATTTGTTGGATCCTGCCAGCGCGGTGGTGCTTCGGCCGCGGGTGGCTGCAACGCCGCCTGCGATTACCGCCACAGCACGAATCGGGATTTCGCAGAACATCGGTGTGAAATGGAGGTTTGTCACCAATGCACCAGGCGGCGGATAATCAGAATCAGGTTTCCGGAGTCTGCCATCAGGCGACGATTACTTCAATTATGGAGCGGCAATGAACCTTCCCCTGCGAATCCTTTACGTCTGTACGCACAACCGCTGCCGCAGCATTCTGTCCGAAGCGGTTACGAATCAACTGGCCGATGGCCGGATCCTGGCTCGCAGTGCCGGCAGCCAGCCAGCCGGGCAGGTGCACCCGCTGTCCCTGAAATACCTGGACGAAGCCGGGGTCGCGACTGATGGGTTGGGCAGTCAGTCCTGGGATGATTTCGAGGCATTTGACCCGCACTTGGTAATCACGGTCTGCGATTCGGCCGCCAACGAGCCCTGCCCGCTGTGGATCGGGCCGGAAACACAGGTTCACTGGGGGCTGGTGGATCCATCGGCGATGGACGGCGATGATGCCTTGGTTGCAGACGCCTTTCGGGGGACCATCAGCGAAATCCGGCGCAGGGTCAACGCAATCCTGGAACTGGATCTGGACGGGCTGGCGGTTGCCGATCTAGCCGCTGCGATCCGGACGCTCGCTGGTCAATCCTGAACCAGGATTTTGAATTCCGGTTTCAGATGGCTGGCGTTGCCATAGGGCACCAGGCAGCCGTCACTGCGCAGCCAGCCGGGGTGGTATCCGTTTTTGATCTCCGCCTGGCAGATGACCGTGCTTTCGTCACCGTTCTTCCAGCCAACATAGGTATTCGGTGGCAAGTCACCTGATTCCGGTCGCGCCCAATCGAGTCCTTCGGCATCCACCAGGACCTGGAATACCCGGTTTTCAATCTCGTCGTCACCCCACGCCACGTTACAGTTGCCGGCGACGACTTTGCCCGGCAGGATCCGGCCAGCGTGCAATGATCGACACAGCACCAGGCTGCGTTCTTGTTCATAGCCGGCGACAAACGGTTTTTGCCACGCCGGCAGGGCGCTGGCGTCCAGCCACTGGCCGCTGGTGCTGCGGGTCACGTCTGGCAATACCAGGCTGCCATTGCCTGCGCCAGGTGCGGCGGCGCCGACGGGCGGATCGCGGTCGGGATCCAGCGGTGCCAGGCCTGCCTGCTCGCGGCAGGTGTTGATAATCGAACGCTCTTCACTGGTCGGTGTCCGCGACTCGACTTCGCGGCGGTCCGTGTCTACCGAGGCCGACATATTGCCAAAGCTGGCCGCGAAGTCGCGGTTGATTGCAACGGCACGCTCGGTCGAGACACCGCGGTTTTCGATACAGGCCAGCAGTGCGACATCTGCCTTTTTGACGCAGACTTTAGGCCTGCCGTACAGGGTGTAGTTGTCGTTGGCCAGGCATTGCTTGACGATCAGTCGGTTGGTTGAACAGGCTGGTCCAAGCAGGACCACGATCAGAAGGGCAGGGACAAGGCGCATATTGGCTCCATTCAGGTGCTGGTTCGTCGGTGTCGTGTGCGCGTTCGCTATTCTAGTCGGCGGCGGTGTCGCGGGCAACAGGATCCTAAGCCAATAGCAGCGCACTGCCGGCAAATGTCAACAACGAGAAAATCCCCAGTCGGAACCGGTGTTCGTCGATCCGGTGGTGCAGGAACTCGCCCAGGATAATGCCCAGCAGGGCGATGGGGACAAACAGCGCAATGGTCAGCCGTGTTTCGGCGTCCAGGCGGCCCTGTACGCCGTAGCCAATTGCCATGCCGGCGTTCAGGGCCAGCCAGACAAAGCTCAGGGTGGCCCTGAATATCGCCTTTGGCATGGCGACACGGCCCAGCGCGTAAACCAGTAATGGGCCGCCGCTGGCATACAGTCCGTGGGTCAGGCCGCTGCCCAACAGCCAGGGGATCGCCCCCGACGTCATGCCTGGGGCAGGCGTTGGGTCAACGTTTTCGTTGTCTGGTATCGATCGCGTCAGTCCGTACAGTTCACGGGCAGCGAAAACAACGACCAGGGCACCGAAAATCCGCTTTAATACCGGCCCATCCAGGATGTTGAACATTGCCATTCCGGCAGCGACGCCAATCGACGTCCAGGGCAGGATCCACTTGAACAGGATCGACCAGTCAATGTGCGTCCTGTAGCGGCTGACAATATAGCCACTGAGAATCAGGTTCAGGGGCACGATGACAGGTAACAGTTGCTTGATCGGGAAAAACGTGGCGGCCAGTGTGACGGCGATGACGATACTGCCGAATCCGGTCATTGCTTCGGTCGTAAATGACAACAGGACGATCGGTGCGACCGCCCACAGCAGCGGATCAAGCTGCTGGAAAACGTCAGCCATCAGGTTGAATCTTTTTTATCATTATTCGTTCGTAAGTCATTGGAAATAAACGGGAAATATACCAGGCGGCATGGGCCATCCTGGTCGGGAACGCAATGCGTTTTCGTGACGTGCAGGCGGCGAAGATGCAATCTGCGACATCCGCCGGCTGAATGATCTTACCGGTCGTCGTCCATTGCCCGGTGTCGCGGGCGATCGCTGTGTTGACAAAACTGGGACAAACCAGTCCGGTGGTTACGCCGGTATCTCGCAACTCGGCACGCAGGCTGTCAAAGAATCCGTGCAGCGCGTGTTTGCTTGCGGAATAGGCGGCTCGGTTAACGAGCGGCGCAATTCCAGCGACACTGGAAATCGAACAGATATGCCCCCGACGGTCCAACAGTCCGGGCAGGCAAGCCCTGGTCATATGAACCGCACCCAGGAAATTGACAGCCAGAACCCGCTGGGTCGTGCCGTCGTCGGACTCGATAAATGGACCGATATGGGTGATGCCAGCGTTGTTCAGCAACACGTCGATCCTGCCCATTCGACTGATAATTGAATCGGCAGCGGCGCGGCACTGGTCGGCATCCGTAATATCGACTTCGAGCCTGAGCATTTCAATGTCAGGCAGATCGGCCTGTAACCGGTCGAGG
>JBFJWU010000397.1:0-3590 GCA_041623475.1 bacterium
CGCCTACCGACAGTGAACACATTGATGTTCGATTTAATTTCAAGCTGAAAAAGCTTGGCGACGTTTCGGTGACAGCGGGCGTCGGCAAGGCATTCATCGCTGAAGTGTCTCGTCAGTTGGAAGAGGATACGCCGATCTGGGAAAACAAGCGCTGGGTCAAGCCGCCGATCCTGGCCGAAGGGGATGGCCCGATCGGTGTTTACCGGCGCTGGGTCAAGCAATTCTTCCCCGAGGGGACTTTCGAAAAGCTGCAGCAGTCAGCGGTGGCCTGATCGAAATGGGCAGCAATCGCTGGCCATTTACCCACAACCCCAAGGGCTGGTATCGCGTCGCCTTCAGCCACGAACTGGCGGCGGCCGACGTGATGCCGCTCAAACGATTTGAAAAAGACCTGGTCCTGTTTCGAACAGAATCTGGTGATCCCAGGTTACTGGATGCGTTCTGCCCGCATCTGGGTGCCCACCTGGGGCACGGCGGCACGGTCGACGGGGACAACCTCAAGTGCCCGTTTCATGCATGGACCTTCGACGGGACAGGCCAATGCACGGGCATTCCTTATGCCGACAGGATTCCACCCAAGGCCAGGATCCATGCCTGGGAGGTCGTCGAGCAGAACGGGATGATCTTTGCCTGGATCAATGAAGAAGGCGGCGAACCAGAGTGGACCGTTCCCGAGATTCCCGAACTGGCCAGCGACGAATGGACCGATCCGGTTCACCGCTGGTGGCGAATCCGGTCACACTCCATTGACATGGCAGAAAACTCTGTAGATGCAGCGCATTTCAAATACCTGCACGGGACATCCAATGTGCCGGACAGTGTCGCCGAGGTCAATGGACCCGTTCTTCGGGTTGTTTCCAACACCGGGATGGAGACACCGCGTGGCGGCGTTGATGGACAGATCGAGTCAAATTCGTGGGGATTCGGGCTGGGAACAGTCCGGTTTACCGGTCTGGTTGAAACGTTCCTGATATCGACGACAACCCCGGTCGACGCGGAGTCGGTCGAAATCCACTTTCAGTTCATGGTTCGCAAGGTTGGCGGCGCGGACGTAACCAAAGGCGTTGGCAAGGCATTTATCGACGAAATTTCACGGCAGTTAGAGCAGGACATCCCGATCTGGGAGAACAAGGTATGGGTGAGACCGCCTGTACTCGCCGAAGGGGACGGACCGATTGGTGTCTATCGCCGCTGGGTGAAACAATTCTTCCCTGCGGGGACATTTGACGGACTTCAATCGGGCCCGTTGCGAGCTAACTAAGTACCGGGCAACGCTGGTCCAGGCTGCGTTCGCGCTACGGGACGGTTATTAGTATCCTTCCCCGGCAGTGCGGAATGGGCACCGTTCAGAAAGCCACGGTTATCATGTATTTCAGTGTCGGTCCCGGCACTGGCAAGAACAATTACCCGGGAGGATCCAATTGGCCGCTAAGCCCCAGAAAAAGATATCCGCGCCTTCCTATGGCAAATTGCTTGGCGAACTGCGCCATACATTCCAGACTGGCAAGACCCGATCGCTTGATTGGCGAGAACAGCAGCTGAAACAGTTGATTCGCCTGCTGGAGGAACAGGAAGAAGCGTTGGAACGTGCGGTTATCGAGGATCTCGGCAAACCCCAGGTCGAGGCCTATACGAGCGAAGTCGGATTTGTAAAAGCGGAGGCCCGGCACGCCCTGAAGCATTTTCGAAAATGGGCCAGGCCAGTCAAGATGTCGACACCACTGTTCCTGAAGCCCGGCTCCAGCCGTGTCGAGTACGAGCCCCTTGGCGTCATCTTGAACATTTCGGCCTGGAATTATCCTGTGCACCTGTCACTGGGACCCATCGTCGGTGCAATCGCGGCAGGTAATTGCTGCGTAATCAAGCCGTCTGAACTGGCACCGGCCGCCTCGCGAACGATTGCCGAACTGGTGCCCCGGTACCTGGATCCCCAGGCTGTCAGGGTCGTCGAAGGCGGAATTCCCGAAACAACGGCTTTGCTGGAGGAATCCTGGGATCACATTTTCTATACCGGAAACGGGTCTGTCGCACGGATCATCATGGCTGCTGCGGCACGACACCTGACGCCGGTTACGCTGGAACTGGGCGGCAAAAGCCCGGTATTTGTCGACAAGTCTGCGGCGCTGGGTGTCGCAGCCCGGCGGATCGCGTGGGCCAAGGCATTCAATGCCGGGCAAAGCTGCGTCGCACCAGATTATGTCCTGGTCGAGCACGAGATCAAGGACAAGTTCATTGAATTGCTGGGAAAGACCTTCCAGTCTTTCCTGGGGACAGACGCGTCGAAGTCGGAGGACTATGGCAGGATCATCAATGAGCGTCACTTTGACCGAATTCTTGGCCTGGTGGACAAACAGAATGTCGTCTATGGCGGCGGTGCCGATCGTACGTCTCTGTTTATCGAGCCAACCATCGTTGACGAGCCAGCTGTCGATTCCCCGTTGATGACCGAGGAAATATTTGGTCCTGTAGTACCAATTCTCGCCGTGTCCGATATCGAGGAGGCGATTGAGTTCATCAATGGTCGTGATAAACCCCTGGCGTTGTACATTTATTCCGAAAACAAACGGAACCACGAGCGGATTCTGCGCCGGACCAGTTCTGGTGGCGTCTGTATCAATGGTTCGATGTACCAATTGTCGAACCCGTCGTTGCCATTTGGCGGCGTTGGTGCCAGCGGCATGGGGAATTACCATGGCGAGTACGGATTTCGTTGCTTCAGTCACGAGCGGGCGGTACTGGTCCGGGGGACCAGGATTGATCCAAAGCAGGCGTATCCGCCATATGACGACGCCACTCGCAGGATGATGAAGAAATTAATGTAGGGTTTGCGGACGCGGCAGTGGGGGCAACGTCGCGGAAACGCCGTATAATGACGGGCAATGTCAAGATTTGAAGAAAACAACAGCGCACTGGTCGAAAACCGCATTTTTCGGCCCACGGTAACCGTTCTTCTGTTTGCAAGGGTCCTGGCCAGCTATGTCTGGCACGGTTTGGTGGTGATCAAGCTGAAGCGGGACAAAAGCGCCGTCCGCGAGTCCATGGCCGCCGTTAATGCAAAAAACGCCCGGCGTGTATACAACATTTTTGTTCTTTTGAAGGGCGTCTATATCAAGGTCGGACAATTCCTGTCCACCCAGGTCATATTGCCCCCTGAATTCCTGGTTGAGATGGTCAAAATGCAGGACCGGGTACCCCGGGCATCAGCTGAAACCGTGCGCCAGCGGATCCTGGAGGAGTATGGCAAGCCAGCAGAAGACGTCTTTGCCGAATTTGACGAAGACCCGCTGGCAACCGCGTCAATTGGACAGGTCCACAAGGTAACTCTGCACGATGGCCGCGATGCGGTTATCAAAGTCAAATATCCGGGTATTGACCGGAAATTTCACAGTGACCTGAAGCTGCTCAAACAACTGGTCCCGATCTTTGCGGCGATTATTGAGCGGATCTATCACGGTGAACGGACCGGGATGAACCACCGTGGGGTCATTGGTGAGTTCGTGAAATACATTGCGATGGAACTGGACTATCGCAATGAAATCGAAAACCACAAGCGCATGCTGGCGATCATGGCAGAACGCGACGATGTCATC
>JBFJWU010000398.1:0-3555 GCA_041623475.1 bacterium
CGCCGGGCACCTGGCGGCCGCAGGAGCGTCTCGCGTCATTGCGCAAATGGGCGCGCAGTTGCCGGGCCGTCGAATCGAACTGCCGGGACTGCCCGTCTGAATCACTAATCCCGGCCTTTCCGGGCCGCCAATCGTTACTGACCCGGTTCGCCGTCGCCGCCCTGGTCGTCGTTATCCTGGGCCTCGTTGGCGCGACGGATTTCCTCCTGAATGGCATCAAAATCAAGATCGCCCAGCGGATCTTCAGTTGACTCAACAGGTTCTGTCTGGTCAGTGGATTCATCAACTTGTTCTTCGCCTGCCGGGTCCGTTGCCACTTCATCGGTTGCAGCTGTCGCCGCAGGCGCTGGCGTTGCGAAGAAATCATCAATGGAGCTGGCAATGTCGTCGTCAATGAGTTCCAGGACACTGTCATCCGTCATGGCCGTTGCCGGTTTCGGGCGCGTAACGTCCGTAACGGTCTGGGTCACGGCAATTCCGGCACCCTGATCGAGGATGTCAAAATCAACCCGGCGATTCAATGATCGCCCTTCGGCCGTGTCATTTGTCGCAATCGGCTGATCGGGGCCATATCCTTCGGACTCCAGGCGGTCTGTCTGGACCCCTTTGTCCATCAGGTACTGCTTGACCGCCCCGGCCCGCTCTTTGGACAGCTTCAGGTTATAAAGCCGATTACCGCGACTGTCCGTATGACCCTTGATCAGTACCTTTTTAATCTCGTCGTGTGCCAGCATGGTTTCAGCCAGTCCGTCGAGGATATAAAAGGAATCGTTGAGGATTCGATACGAACCGATCTGGAAATTAATCTTCTCGGAAATATAGATCCGCTGGCTTGTAACAACGATCTTTTCTTCCTTGATAATCGGGGTCATCTGGATATCGAAATCCTGCGCCTCGCCGGGCTTGATTCCAAATGTGACTTCGTACGGGTAGTACCCGGGCACACCGACACTGACACGATGGGCTCCGGGATCCAGGATCAATCCCCATTTGCCTCCAGTAAATGAATCCTCGACGCTGAGTTCAGGCATCAGGACCGTTCCCGCCGAAATTGGTTGGCTCGTCCGGTCATCAGTGATCGAAAACTGCACCCGCGGAAGCTTTTGTACTGTGGCAAACGGGTTTTCCGCAAACCCGGTCAGGTCGATCTTCTGCAGGTCCAGCAGGACTTCGCTGGTCACAAAAGCGGCCACGTTGGCATCTGTTGCGCCCGGGACATATCCGAACGACGAAACCGTCACGGTAACCGGTCCCGGTGGCATATCGATCATTGCGATACCATCGTCGTCTGTGCGCGTCTTCTTGACCCCCGGGAACGACCGGACACCAACCGTTGCGTGACTGACCGGCAACAGGCTCTCAGAATCAAATGCAGCGATCTTCAGATACCCGACATCGCCATCCCATACAAATGGTTTAAGGATGCGTTTGCGGTTCTTTTCAGAGCCCGGCTGGTAAAAGAAACCCGCCATCAGGCGCCAGCCGGGAACACCAAATGCCTTGGTAAGGCCCATCGCTGCGCCTGGAATAAATGCGAAATCGCCCCAGCGCAATTCAACACCGCCGTACAGTTCAACCGCATTGTTGCTGATTCCCGTAAACTGGCTTGACCCGGCAAGCTCCGCAAAGTACGTGCGACGATCCTTGTCCAGGTACCCGGCACTGGCACGGTACAGGAACCGGTCGTTGATCGTCAGGTCATATCCTGTGAACTCGGTTTCATCGCGTTCAGCCCAGCCCAGTGTACCGCGAACAAACCATCGCCTGTAGTCGTACTGGGACAGGATTCTGAGCGATGGCTGGGCGAAACGGCCGCTTGTACCACCAAAATTGTTCTCGTCACCGGTCGGGAACAGGATCGAGCCTGAGGCGGCAAGCTTTACCTTGTGCTCGTCGCGTTTAAACTCGTAGAATGGGGCCCTGGCTCGAAAAACAAGGTCATTCAAGCTGGTCACACGACTTTTCTGGGCGTCCCCGAAGCGCTGCCCTGACAATAATGTTACAGGCAGGTCAGCGCTGACCTGGGCGTACTTCAGAATGCTGACCGTACCGACAAAACGCTGTTGCCATCGATAGGAGACGGCGGAATCGATTGCCGAATTTCCGTCCGGCCGGGCAATCGTAACCGGATTCCCCTGGATCTGCATGTATGTTCCGACTGTGAAGAGTCCTGGAATCAGATAGGGCGACTCCAGCATGAAACCGGCTTCCGGAGCGGCATTTGGATCAAATAATTCGAATTCCGTGGATTCTGCGCGAACCAATGCCGGCGCGGCCATAATGATGGCCGCCAACATGGTTTTGCGAAGTCGTGATGTCGTTGGCAATGTCATTCTGGTTGCAGTTTACATAGGGGTCAACGGAAAGTCCGTCTACCTCGGGACATCCAATGTTCGACCCGGTGCCTCCTGTGGACAAATGGAAGCACCAGCCAGCCAAGAAGTAACCAAACCGTCGCGTCAAAAGTTTTCATATCCGTAGCGTTGCCTGCGGAACAGCCGAATCCGCCGCCACCACCCAGCAGGACCAGGTTGCCTTCGGCACCATCGCTGTCACGGTAAGCCGGAACTCCGTCACCGTCCGCATCGGCAGTACCTTCGACCGCGTCCGTCAGGCCATCGTCGTCGCTGTCGTCGTCCAACGCGTCGATGACACCGTCGCCATCTGTATCGACCGGACTGCCAGGCGTTGTCCCCCCTGTTGGGGTCGTTTCCTCGGCGTCAGAAATCCCGTCGCCGTCGCTGTCATCGCTGTTTGGATCGGTACCCAGTTCTTCTTCCAGCTCGTTGGGCAACCCATCACCATCGGGGTCGCCCAACGGACCATCTTCATCATCTTCGTCGATGTAATTGGGAACCCCGTCACCGTCGACATCTCCGGTTCCTTCATCTGCGTCTGATTCGCCATCGCCATCACTGTCGGTGTCGATGTAGTTGGGATCACCGTCGCCGTCGGTATCGGTCGTGCCTTCGGTGCTGTCGGGGATGCCGTCGTTGTCGCTGTCGGTATCGATGTAGTTACCGCTGCCGTCGCCGTCGGTATCGGTCGTGCCTTCGGTACTGTCCGGGATGCCATCGTTGTCACTGTCGGTATCTACATAGTTGCCATCACCGTCACCGTCCGTATCCGTTGCGCCTTCGGTACTGTCGGGGATGCCGTCGTTGTCGCTGTCCAGGTCCAGGTAATTCGGTGCCCCATCGCCATCCGGATTACCTGTCCCCTCTGTGGAATCCGGCAGGCCATCACCATCACTGTCATCGTCCAGGTAATTTCCGGTCCCGTCACCATCAGGGTCCGAGGTGCCCTCAGTACTATCCGGGATTCCATCACCGTCACTGTCCGTATCCAGATAGTTGGCCGTGCCGTCACCATCGGCATCTCCGGCTCCCTCGGTCGCATCCGGGATTCCGTCATTGTCGCTGTCGCTGTCACGCCAGTTGCCAACCCCGTCACCATCTGGATCGGCAACGCCTTCTGTCGCGTCGTCAATTCCATCGGCATCACTGTCCAGGTCCAGGAAGTCAGATGTCCCGTCTCCGTCCGTGTCGGTGACAC
>JBFJWU010000399.1:0-3549 GCA_041623475.1 bacterium
CCGCTGAATCGTCGAAACCGGGGCATCCAATTGCGCAGACAGCGCACGAACCGACGGCAGCCGGGTGCCCGGTGGGAATTCCCCACGGATAATCTGGATTGCCAGGTCCTCTGCGAGAACCGAGATCCTGGTAGAACTTTGCCGGTTGTGCGATTGCGTGTTCACGCCCTAACTGTAGCATACAATTGTAGCGTACAGCAAGCGGGTCAATCAGCCGGGTCGTCCTTGTCCTGGTAATACAGCAATGCCGGCAGGAACGTCAGGTCAGCAATCAATGCCGCCGACAGGATGATTGCCGTCAGAACCCCGAAATACAGGTTCGGTATAAACGTCGCAAAGATAAAGACACCAAATGCGGTTACCAGGATCGCGGTCGTTGTCATCAGGGCCGGACTGGTTTCCGCCAGGACTTCCCGTACCGAATCCCGCGCGGACATGCCGGACTGAAAAGAGCGATTGAAATTTGCCAGAATATGGATCGTGTCGTCGACGGCAATCCCCAGGCAGACTGCAAAGACCATCGTCGTCCCCATGTCCAGCGGCTGCCCGATGACATACAGGACAGCGGCGCCAAAGAACAATGGCACCAGGTTCGGCCCCATGGCCAAAAGGCCCAGTTTCACCGATCGGAAAACCACGATCAACAGCAGACTGATCAAAAACACAGCAGCACAAATTGAAATGATAAATGAATTGACGACCAGGGGATTGATGCTCTGGAAGATCCACTGCTTGCCCGTAATGACCACATCAAGCCCCAGCGACCTGCCCTTGGCCTTGATTTCATCCGCAACGCGAATCATTTCGGCAGAATGGGCGAGGGTCCAGATGATCGTCATCCGAATCTGGTCATTGCGACTGCTGATCTGATTGTTGATATCCATTCCCTGCGGCAGGCTCATGCTGTATAAGAACAGCTCCTGCCCGATCGTCTCCCTGTCATCCGGCAGCCGGTAGGCAGCATCATCACCGCCGTTCAACGCCCGGTTCATTTCCTTGATGACGTTCAGGATCGATACTGTTTCCGTCACATAGGGCTTTTCTTCCAGCCAGGTCTGCAATGCCTCGACCGCCCGCAGGAACTCAGGGTCCTTGACCCCTTCGTCTTCGCCCGAATCAATCCACGCCTCGACCGTCCGAATGCCACCGACAGCGTCCTCAAACCAGTTAATTGACTGCCGCATCGGGACATCTTCGGTCAGGTACGTGACTGGATCAGAATTAACCTCGTTCATACTGCCCAGCGCAATTGACGTAATGGACAACAACAACGACACCGCAATGATTCCCCGACGCCGGCGAAACAGCGTGTCGTTTACGCGTGTAACAAACCCGGCTCGTCGGGCCAGGTGTTTGTCCGGCTTTGGTGCTCGCCGAACCGGCACCAGATACATCAGCGGACCGAGTACGAAATATGCGGCCAGCCAGGTGATCAGTGTCCCGATTGCACCCATAATGCCCAGATAACCAATAACTTTGACCGTCGCCGTCGCGAAACTTGCAAATCCGATCGACGTCGAGATACTGGTCAAGAACGTTGGCACAAAGTTCTTGGCCAACGCATACGACGCCGCGTCGTGCTGGTTCATGCCCCGCTCCATGGCCCTTAGGAACGCGACCAGGATATGCACAGACGCAGCAATCCCGATTGCCAGCAGGATCTGCGGCAGGATGCTGGTCAGGTTGGTTACAACAACCCCGACCCAGCCCGCGATTCCCATCGTCGCGACGACCGCAACAATGACAACGAGGATCGGCAGGATCACGCCAACGACTGTGCGCAGGAGCAGGTACAAGAGGACCAAGGTCAATGCAGAGACGATCGGCACCAGCAGCGACAGGTCACCAACCATGGACTCCTGGAATGCGACGGCGTTGGCGGGGTTTCCCAGCACATGAATTTCGTGTCCGCGGTCGCCGAAATGTTCGACCATTTTCCGAACATCTTTGACGATATTGATCTCGGGCGGCGGAGTTTCGAACCCGGGTCGGATTGCACCGTACATTACGGCCGTGCGGCCGTCGGCGCTGACCAGGTACCCCGGCAAGGTATCGTGACCCAGCGCAATGGTCTTGCGCTCCTGCAGGAACGCATCCGTCAATTCCGCCGTTGGCGGCAGCAATCCTTCAACGATCAGGTCGTCGCCAACCGCCTGAACAATATTGAAGTTGGTCAGGGAATCGACACGAATGACATCAGTGACCTGCCACATCGCGTCGGTCATCTCGTGCAGAAGTACGATTGACTCTGGTCTGAAAATGCCGTCAGGGTGATGTACAGCGATAACGACAGAGTCATCATTGCCGAACCGCCGTTCAAACTGATCCAATTCCTGGATCAGCGTATGGTCTGGTGCCAGCATGGCCCGGTGGGTCAGGTCCACGGGCAACATTCCGAGGCCCGGCAACGATGCGCCGACCGCCAACGCGCTCAGCAGTAACGAAACCTTTGGCCACCGTTCGATGAACGCCAGGATTTTCCTGGCAATACGCGGATTTGTATCTGTCGACTGTTCGGTCATGCCCCAAGCATTTCAGAATGCGAAGCCTACAGTTTGTCGATGCTGGCGATTTGCCGCAAACAGGCAGCCTAGACAATTGTCACGGGCACGTCCTGTGAAGAATTCAGGGCCAGGCCGCAAACCCAGCCGCCGTTCAGCTCAAGCAAACGAAGTTGCCAACTGGCCGGAGCCGACGGGTCCTGTTGATCATCTACAAGTCGTACCGGGTTGTCAACCGATACCGAGAAGTTAGCCAGTCCCCGCGAAATTCCCGTACCGCGCGCCTTCAGGTACGCCTCTTTCAGGACCCAGGTGCAAACCGCCCGGTGTCGATCAACGACGCCACCCCCTGCCAGGACTTGCCGTTGTTCAAATTCAGCAAAATACCGCCTGGTGATGGAATTCCAATCGGCGTTCCGATCGACGGATTCAACGTCTATACCGACAGCCCCGGCATTGGATGCGGCGACAACTCCCAATCCGACCGTGTGCGAGACGCTGACCCAAAGTTTTGCTGCCCACGCGCCGGTCAATGAAGGTGCTCCGTTTGTACTGACTTCGATCGGGACATCCGTGGGGGCTACTTCAATCAATTGCCCGACCATTTGCCTCAGCGCAACGCGCCCTGTCACAAACCTGTTGCGTGCGCCCCGTGATCGGAACTTGCCAGCGCGTTCACGCTCTTTGTCCGTCAAGTCACAGGCGTCGCCAACGGCAGGTTCACGCTCGTCGACGAGCCGCATAACGACTCGTGGTCCGGTGTTTTTCAACATGGAGTCAACCGGGGGCATAACGAAACAGTCTAGCGTGTCGATGTGGCACTGGCTCCAGATTGGCACTGCGTCAGTCACACGGGTATTGTGCAGTCCATGGGCATTCGGTCCGAAAAGAAACGCCGAACACGGGAAGCCATTGTCGCCGCCGCGCTGGAACTAAGCGCCGACAAAGGATTTTTCGCAGTCAGCCTGCGCGAAGTCACCGCACACGCAGGAATCGCCCCGACTTCCTTTTATCGTCACTTCACAAATATGGAAGAACTTGGCCTGGC
>JBFJWU010000400.1:0-3514 GCA_041623475.1 bacterium
ATCTCGAAGAAGATGATGAAAAAGATCAACATATTCAGCCCGTGTGCCGTCAGCATCCGGTAGTACCAATCCGCGGGCAGCAGATGGACCGCCTGCCAGCGGGTCAACAGCAGCAGGATTGCGGCGACGACACCGATCAACAGCGCCACCACCGCAATAACGGCGTTGACCTTGATCAGGTTTTCTGCATCTCTGTGAACATTCAGCCCGGTTACTTTGCACCGGCGAAATAGAATTTCCTTCAGTCCCGCATCACTCATGGCGTTGCCTCTTTCACCGTGATCTTGCCAACCATCAGGTGGTGCCCGATGCCGCAGTATTCGTTGCAGACAATCTTGTACTCACCGGCCTGGTTGGGCGTAATCTTCAGGCCATAGTCATAGCCCGGTACAACCTGGAAATTGATATTCATCGGCTGCAGGTTGAATCCGTGGTTGAGATCCACCGACGACAAATGAAGTGTGTAGTCCTTGCCCTGCTCCAGTTGAATGACCGGATACCACTGCCACATCCGGCCCATCAAATACACGTCTGAGCCCGGGGGGGGCGCGACCACCGGCATTCCCTTTTCCTCACCGATTTTGTAATCGGCGACGAACTGCTCGACCCGCGCCGAGAAAGCCGCTGCGTCAACTTTTGCCCGGAGTCCCGAGGGGTTCTGCCCGCCCTTGATATGCCAGAACGGCATCATCGCGAACAGGATCATACACCAGACAAAGGCAATCGTGACCCACATCTTTTCCTGCTTGCCTGCCGGTTTCCACCAGACGCCTTCCGGTGGAACCATTGCGCTATGCATTCCCATTGCTTACCTCCCCCGTTCTACGGCAACGTTGCCTGGGGCAAGGACAGAATCTCGACCATTCCCCAGATCGTATAAAACCCGAACATGACAACAATGCAAAAAGCCAACAGCAGGAACGGCCGATCCAGCAGCCGCTGCCCCAATGGCGGATCACCATTCTGGTGTTCCGAATGTTCCGATTGATTCATTGACTGCCCCTTTCGTCGTTCACGAGCTTGCGAAATAGAAACGCGACCGGCTGGAACACTCGTCCCAGGCCGGGCATCGTGGCAATTACAATTGCGCAAATCGTCGCCGTTGAAAATGACAATTGTCATAAGCGCCGGAACCGGCGACTGCGGCTAAATACTGACCTTGGACAACACGGCAATCGTACGAAACCCGGCGCGGGTCTATACTAAGCGTTCGACCGGGGCAGATCAGCCCCGGACATCACCAACTGGCAGACAAAGGAGCCGACCCATGGCAATTCGACTGGGCGATGAAGCCCCCGATTTCACGGCAGACACGACCGCGGGCGAGATCAATTTTCATGAATGGCTGGGTGATGGCTGGGGAGTGCTGTTTTCCCACCCCAAGGACTTCACGCCCGTCTGTACGACTGAACTGGGAACCGTTGCCAAGCTCAAGGATGAGTTTGCCAGACGCAACACCAAAGTCATTGCCGTCAGTGTCGACACCGTTGACGACCACAAATCATGGATCTCTGACATTAACGAGACCCAGGGGACAACCATGAATTACCCGATCATTGGCGACCCGGATCGGACCGTGGCCAACCTGTACGACATGATCCACCCCAACGCCGACAACACCCTGACCGTCCGCTCGGTGTTCTTTATCGGGCCGGACAAGAAGGTCAAGGCCACACTGACCTATCCGGCATCGACCGGCCGAAACTTTGCTGAACTGTTGCGGGTCATCGATTCGCTGCAACTGACCGCGCAGCACCAGGTGGCGACACCAGCCAACTGGCAGGACGGCGACGACTGCATCATCGTGCCGTCGGTCACCGACGAGGAAATCCCGGAAAAATTCCCCAAGGGGCACACCGTCATCAAGCCCTACCTGCGCACGACACCGCAGCCCAACAAGTAAGTCCACCGGAGCGATTGCCGGGGAACAGCCCGTGCCGGGAATTTCACGCCTGTTTGTTACCTCGTCGTTGTTCTACCTGGTGCTGACCCTGGCCGTCGGGGTGGCGCGGCCGTTTGCGGGCCGGCTTCCGGAGTCGTTCGCTGCCGTGCTCGGGTCATTTCCCGGATACGTTCATCTTTGGGCAATTGGCTGGCTGACGCAGTTGATCTTCGGGATCGCCTATTGGCTGTTACCGATCATCGACAAGGAACGAAAGCGTGGTCCGGCCTGGCCCATGGTTGCCAGCTTTGTCTGCATCAACCTGGGCCTGCCAGTCCGCCTGCTGACCGAGCCGTTCCTGCATACAGACACAGCGTTGGTTGTTCCGCTCTACGTGGCATCCGCTGGCCTGCTGTGGCTGTCCGGTGTTCTGTTCAGCATCCACGCGTGGCCCCGGATTAACTAATGCCTGCGCTCAGCATCGTCGGGATCCGGTTGTCGCTTTTTTACCTGGTGGTTGGGACAACGCTGGGCAGCGGCACGATGCTGGCCAAATCCGGCATCGGGCCGCCGGTACTCTGGCAGGCCCTGGCACCACACTACGGGATCATGATGTATGGCTGGATGACCCAGTTCGCATTATCGGTCGCCTTCTGGATGCTGCCGCGCCTGGAAGGCGGCAAACGAGGGCGCGAGTCGTTGTTCCTGGCGACGCTGGTTCTGCTCAACATCGGCGTCATTGGGTTGTCCGCCGGCGCGCTGTGGGGTCAGGTCCTGGTCGCCCTGGCGGTTGGCAGTTTTGCGATCCACGCGTGGCCGCGGGCCACCCGCCTGTCGCCTGCAGAACTTCACGCGCTCAGCTCGACGAAGCACGGATGAAGCCCGTCAGGGCTTCATCCAACGGGTTGGCCTGTTTAAGAAAAAAGCGGCATTTGCGAAATACTGTTACGATCAGGTCAAGATAACGATTAGCTGAGGATCGCATCCCAACAGGGACCGATCAGGATTTCCTTTCTTCTCTCTCCGTTTTTTGCCTCTGGCAGTTGGCGGTCGACGAATCAAGTTAGCCCGCCCAGCCCATCCAGTCCAAGAGGCCAGAGCCAGATTTCATTTTCAGAAAATACGAATCAATCGGTCAGTGGTGTGCTTACCAGGCGCCTGCGCATGGTCTATGTCCATCTGCTGTCCGGCCAGTCAGGCAATCCGGCCTGCAAACGTTTTTTTCCAGTCACCAAATTCAATTAAAGGAGAATTATTGTGACCCAATCCATCTACGTAGGGAATCTGCCCTTCGATATGAGCGAAAGTGATGTTCGCGCCGAGTTTGAAAAGCACGGCGAAGTCACATCTGTCAACCTGATCACGGATCGTGAAACAGGCCGTCCCCGCGGGTTCGGTTTTGTTGAAATGAGCCGCGAAGACGCAGCCAATGCAATTGGTGCCCTCGACGGGCGCGAGTTCAACGGCCGCGCCATCAAGGTGAACGAAGCCAAGCCGCGTCACTAGACAACGCTTGACTTTGCCGTTGACGGCCAGACTGGCCGTCAACAACAAAAAACGGCTGCAGGCGAATCGCTTGCAGCCGTTTTTTTGTCAGGTCGAACCGGGTGGGTCCCAGAGCAAACGGAACCC
>JBFJWU010000401.1:0-3510 GCA_041623475.1 bacterium
AAGGACAAGCATCCAGAGATTCCCTGGAGGGATATGGCCCGCACCCGGGACCGACTAATTCACGGGTACGAAGGCGTCAATTATCTGATTGTCTGGGATATACTCGACAACGAAATTCCCAAGCTGGCGATGCGGATCAAGGCGATCCTGGATGACTGATTGATCCCAGCTGTCTTTACAATCCCTGACTATCCAGCAGCTGGACGATCAAGAATCTTGCGAATTTCAATTGCCAACTGCGGGATGTCGACTGTGGCAACGTCCCACACCAATGAATAGTCCACTCCTTCGTAGTCGTGGATCAATTTGTCGCGCGTGCCCGCGATCGCGCGCCAGTCAACGGTCGGATGCGCTGCCCTGAAATCTGCTGGCAGGCGTTTGGTTGCTTCGCCAATTATTTCAAGACTGCGCGCAAAAGCCCGTTTGGCGGTTTCGTCGGTCAGGAATGATTCCGGCGTCAGTTTGGCAATGGCTGAGGCCAGGTAATCACATTCGGCAAGAATGTGGGTCAGCAGTTCCTCAGGCGGCAAGCGGGACATAGTCGACCTGGCTTAGGACCCGGTCGCGGATTCTATCGCTAAGGGCCTCGGGGGTCAGTAATTCGATCCGTCGCCCTGCGTTGTCTTCCAGGAAATAGGCCAGGTCGATAAAATTCCGGTATGTCTTTTTGCCGGGTGCAAAGACAACCATCAGGTCTATATCGCTGGTGTCGGTCTGTTCGCCACGGGCGAAAGAGCCAAACACACCGATCTGCTCGACCCCGAATTCTCTGATTCGGCTAGCGTGCGTATTCAGGAGTTCATCAAGTTCCCGCCTGGTGTCAACGCGCGTCATAGCTGCATTTTACCGCATTGGTTTCCCAAATCGGAACATACGGGTGCCTGGATCGGATCTCGAACTGCGCCGATTGGAAGGATGCCAGGATCGGGCCGGCGATGTCGGTCAGGAATGCCTGGTGGGCGGGGTGGTCGACGTAGGTCTTGAACAACTCAACCGTTTCGAACTGGGCGACCAGCACATAGTCAGCGTTGCCCCGGTACAGTCCGGCATCGGGACCGAACTCGTATGCGACGATCCCGGGGATCTGCTCGGCCAGTTCCGCGAAACCCTGGCCGACGCGTTGGATCTGGTCCGCAGTCGTGCCGTCGTTCCAGTTCATCAAGACAACGTGTCTGATCATTTCGGGCCCCTGGTTTGCGATGTCGGAAGGTGGTGGATTAATTATTTAACTCAAGTGCGAGCTAATTGTACGCAAGATCATCGATAGTTGATAGCAGGCTTGAGGTGATTTCTGCCATTGCGTCGTAGTTCAAGGTCTCGGGCGTATCTGATTCGCGATGATAGTTCGGATTCCTAAATGGTGCCGTGTCCGTAACCATGATTGCGTCGTAGTCGTAGAGCCAGAATGACCATTGGTCGGAAAGATTGACAAAAGGAAATACTTGAGGAGCGACAAGTGATTCGCTTGGGATTCTTGCGTGACTTCGAAAATTTGAAATCACCCGGTTCAGAAACGAGTTTGACGACAGGTTTCCAACAAATGCGACAAAGTTTCCTGTATCGGGATAGAACAGATCGAGAACCGGCGGATAGCGCTGCGTGTCCCTTTCGTTCGAAAAGTAGCCCAGCGACTCAAGCGAAATCATCCCAATAATCTGATCACCGCGCTGGTAGGAGTTCTTTGCATTGATGTAACTGCCCATGCCCTCGGACATGAAAAATGGCGGCTCCTCATTTGCAAAAAATACGAATCGCAGGGTGCGGTTCGGTGTGGTGTCAGTGAGTTGCCTGGCCAACTCCAATAGAATGGCGACTCCGGACGCGTTGTCGTCGGCGCCTGGTGCCATTTCGACTGAGTCATAATGGGCACCCAGCACGAGAATTTCACCAGTGTTGCCCGTGATCTCTGCGATTACGTTTGCAAACAATTCGCCCTTGTATTCGAATTCCTCCAATTCTGGTAGCAGCCACATCGCCCGAAGTTCCTCCAAAATATAACCTTCAGGCTCACGCAAGTCTCCATCAGCCCATTGGCTCCTGGCACCCATTTCCCCTGCAAGTTTGTACACGTGTTTTCGTAGCAAAGGTTCGCTCTCTGAATTACCCGATGCAACTGCAGGTATATGGCCGTGGTACGACGTCCCTGGTGCTGATGTCATCCAAAACAAAAAGCCGATTCCAACAACGAGAAACGCAATTGTCGCGACAACTAGGTCTCTGAAAAGCCCTCCGATAAGCGACAACATTCTATTTACAAGAATGTTGCGCATTTCGGATCAACTCTTCCGGACCCGTGTTCTGCAATTGCTAGAAATCCCAATTCAATGATGCGAGCGCGTAGCGCGGCCCGGCCTCAATGCCCATAGAAAAACGTGATCGGTTCATTTCTCGCATTCCCATTCCTAGCAATGTCCCCCCGGCAATCGCAATGCCTGATGATAGGGCGGCAACTGACCACGCCCAATTGACTTGACTCTTATCAACTCGTTCCGCTTTGCCCAAACTTTCGCAGAAGAATTCGTCGTCGTATTCAGTAAGGCAGCCATTGTAGTGAGCGAGTTTGCCCGCTACAAGGGCTGAACCGAAACCGAGAATCGAAACCCCTACAAGTGAAGCACCCGCCTTGGCCCGGGGTGGTATTGCGTCATTTTGTGCCTTTAGTCTTGTGGGACTTAGGGTCGTAGCAATGACTAAGATCAACGCGACCAGGTATTTGTCTGGGGTTGGGGCAAGTTTTAAGAACGGTACGCAAAGCCCGGTTGTCCCCCGCGACAATACCGACCCCGGGCCCTGCGATGGATTCTCAAATGGCATTTGACCATCGTAGCAGCCGATATTAAGAAGTCTATGAGGGAAACCTGGGGACAGTCGTGGCATGTGGCATGAATCTTGACACGTGCCTACGGCACCGTGCGGATCGGGGCGCGGCCGATGATTCGGTAGGGTGGTTTGTTGTCTGAGTAGTTGGCGCGCAGGGTCAGTTGGGTGTCGCCGGGCTTGAGGCCCAGTTGGTCGGTATGGAAGTGGCAGATCAAATCCAGGTCACCATCGCCGTCCACGTCCTGGCCCGCATCGTTGCAGTGGGAGCGGCTGGTTTCGTTACCGGTAATACCAAATGTCACAGATGCTGGATCAATCTGGGTCACCGGGTCAAACGACCCATCGGCCAGGATTGCGACGGGCGTTGTGCCCTTTGATTTGGTGTTGATGCGCTTGGGGTCGGTTGAGTTGGTGCTGTCGGGTTTGATGAGGATGGGGGCTAACTGGGAGAACTCAATTTTGGTGGAGTCAAGTGCGGGCCAACTCAATTCGACCTCGGCCGTTTGACCTGTTGCAAGGGGGCGTTCGAAGATGGTCCCCGATAGAGCGACCCTTTTTCCAATTGCTGAATGTACGGTGGCTTGGCAGGCATGATTGCGGCGGGTTTTTTGTGCACCGTATGGAAACGCGCGTAGTCTGTTTCTTGACCTTCTGTTTCCTGAAAGTACCCGATCAAGCCATCGGCACGCA
>JBFJWU010000402.1:0-3503 GCA_041623475.1 bacterium
GAATCCGGGTTGGCGCGGATGCTGGCATTTGCCCGGCAGTATCCGGTCGAACGCGCCGCCAGACTGACCGGCCTTTCGACCAGGGCCATCAGGGATCTGGCAACCCGAATTCGCGAAACAGACCGGATTGCGTTCCATATGTCCGTTGGAATCAACCAGGGACCATTCGGGACGCTTTGCTATGTCGCCCTGCAGTCCTTGATCTACCTGACCGGAAACATGGACCGCGCCGGCGGGTCCCTGATCCACCCGCTGGCGGTTAGCCTGGCAAACCTGGCCCCGAACGGCGGCGCCGGAAACACGTCGGTTCGCAGTCGCGTTGGCAACTATCCGTCGATCCTGAACAGCCTGCCCGGTGGGATCCTGGCCGAGGAAATCACAACGCCGGGCAACGAACGAATCCGCGCCTTGATCTGCATCGCGGGCGACCCTGCCCGGTCAATTCCCGGGTCAGACAATATCCGCCATGCACTGGACGACCTGGACTATCTGGTAACAATCGATATTTTTGAAAGTGAAACCGGCCGCGCTTCGGACCTGATCCTGCCATCTACCAGCTGGCTGGAACGCTGGGATTTCGCGACCACCACAGCGCTGTTCCAGATGGCACCGCTGCTGCAGCACGCAGGCCCGGTAATGGACCCGGTTGGCGACAGCCGCCATGATGCCCGTATCCTGGCGGAAATCAGCACCGCCATCGGCTGCCCCATTGCCGGCAATGACCGCCTGACCCGCCTGGCAGCCGGTGCGTTGAACGACCGGCTGATGGCCCGCGTATTCAACGGACTGTCGCTGGCGGCAAAACTGGTCGGACGGGGAACTCAAGGCACCCTGCCTGTCCCGGCTCCCCGGCCGGGTACATACCTGGGCCGTGGCCCTGCCACCCCCGGTCACCGGCTGCGGTTCTGGCACCCGGACCTGGACGCCGAACGCGATCGGGCCGATGGCTTTGCCCGTCGCCTGGGCCGGGCACGGCAGGACGATGAATTCACGATGATCTGCCGCCGCCGTCGCCTGGGGCACAACAGCTGGCTGCACGGCGGCGAACGAAACGGAGCCGCAGAGACAGTGGCATGGATTGCCCGACAGGATTTCGACCGGCTGGGCCTGGCCGAACGGCAGGACATCGTCATTGAATCCGAGGGCATCGCCATTACGCTGCCGGTCGAACCCATTGACGACATCGCGGCCGGCACCGTCGTGGTCCCCCACGGCCTGCCCCTGGCCAACGTCAACGCCCTGATTCCGTCTGGCGCCGACCGCGGCGTCATCGAACCCGTCAGCGGCCAGCACCTGATGACCGGCATCGAGGTCAAGATACACGCGGCGTAGATCCACGGAAAGAATTTTTGCCACAGAGGCACAGAGGAAGAAGAGAGGATTTTCAACACGGGGAGAAGCAAGGATCAGAAAAGAGTATTCACACCACAGAGGACACAGAGAGCACGGAGAGCCAGAAGAGACAGGAGAGCCTGTCCACTGATCTCACGGATTGACACAGATACCGGCAAAAAGCATTCAGCAGGATCTGGAAATACCCCATGATTGCGCACGCCGTGGCAAACCATCCGCCCCCGCACCTGCCCGGTGAGCAAGGAAATGCTGTCCGAGTGGTAACGAGTTCATTTCCTGTGGCCCCAGCCAGGGGCCCTTTTGGCGGATCCTTTTGGGCAAACAAAAGGCGACCCGCCGGAGGCACCCGGGCAATAGAAAACCAAGATAGGCCACAGAGGACACAGAGAGACTAGAAAGAACGTCCGCCCGGCAGGGCACGCCGCGACCCGCCGGAGGCATCCGGGTAGGCCCCACCCACAACGATCCGCTGCACGTGCCCCACCGACGCCCGACACCTTATACTTAAACGTTATGGAAAAGACCTGGGACATGATTGTTGTCGGAGCCGGCCACGCCGGCTGCGAGGCGGCATTGGCCGGCGCGCGGATGGGTCGCCAGGTCCTGCTGATCAGCATGGAACTGGACAAGATCGCCCAGATGAGCTGCAACCCAGCCATCGGCGGCATCGGCAAGGGCCACCTGGTCAAGGAAGTGGACGCGCTGGGCGGCATCATGGGCCGCGCTATTGACCAGACAGGAATCCAGTTCCGTGTCCTGAACACCCGCAAAGGCGCAGCTGTCCAGGCATCCCGGGCCCAGGCCGACCGGCACCGTTATCGCGAATGGATGAAAGCCGCGGTCCAGCAACACGACAACCTGGACTGCAAGCAGGCTCGTGTCGTCGACCTGGTCCTGGAAAACGGCCATTGCCGCGGCGTGGTTACGCATATGGGACAGACGTTTCGGGCTCCCGCAGTTGTCCTGACGACCGGTACATTTATGGGTGGGCTGATGCATATGGGCGAAACCCGTATCGCCGGTGGTCGCGCCGGCGAAGGCCCGTCCAATGAATTAAGCGACGTCCTCAAGGGTTTGGGCTTGCCGGTAGGTCGCCTGAAAACAGGTACAACACCGCGACTGGACAGCCGCACGATCAACTGGGCGATCCTGGAAGAACAGCCGGGCGATGTCGAACCGCGACCGTTCAGCGTCATGACCGACCGGATCCCGCTGCCGCAGGTCAACTGTCACATTACATATACCAACGAGGCAACCCACCAGGTCATCCGCGACAACCTGCACCGCAGCGCCATGTATGGTGGCCGCATTGACGGCACCGGCCCACGGTACTGCCCCAGTATCGAAGACAAGATCGTCAAGTTCCCGGACAAGGACCGGCATCAGGTCTTTCTGGAGCCCGAAGGCCTGGACACCATCGAGGTCTACCCCAATGGCCTGAGCACCAGCTTGCCGCTGGATGCCCAGATTGATTACCTGCGCAGTATTCCCGGACTGGAACAGGTCGAAGTCGTTCGCCCGGGTTACGCGGTCGAGTACGATTTCGTTGACCCGCGACAACTGCATCCCAGCCTGGAACTGCAGCAGGTCCCGGGCCTCTACCTGGCCGGCCAGATCAACGGTACCACCGGCTATGAGGAGGCCGCCGCCCAGGGGTTGCTGGCCGGTGCCAACGCTGCGCTCGCCGCCACCGGCGCAGAGCCGCTTGAACTGCACCGCGAGCAGGCCTACATCGGGGTCCTGGTCGACGACTTGACGACCCGTGGTGCCGACGAGCCCTATCGGATGTTCACCAGTCGCAGCGAATACCGTTTACTGCTGCGCGAGGACAACGCCGACATTCGCCTGACCGAGCAGGGCCGTGCCATCGGCCTGGTCAGCGATGCACAGTGGGAACGCTTTAATCGCAAACAGGACGGCATCGCCCGGATCGGACGCCAGCTGGGCCAGGGAATCGCACCGTCCCCGGACAACCAGAAATACGCCGCAAGGTTCGACACCGAAATCCCCGCGGACGGCATCACGGCCGAGCAACTGCTGAAGCGACCGGGCGTGACAATCGACCTGCTGGTGGACCTGGGGGTCATCGCCGCTGACACAGACCCCAATGCCCTGCGCACCGCCGAAGTCGACCTGAAGTATGACGGTTA
>JBFJWU010000403.1:0-3488 GCA_041623475.1 bacterium
CCCCAGGGTTCGGCAACGGCGGGTTGTGTCGGCGCGGGCTTCTGTGCGGGGTTCGGTTGTGGGTTGGCGGGAATCGTCCGGACTGTGGCGGTGCCGCCAGCCGGCTTGGCAGGCTCAGTGGCCTTTGGTCTGACGGGTGTCACGACCTGGTTGACCGGCAGCTGCAGCATTCTCCGCAATTTGACCTCGTGTGACATCAGGTCGCCCACGATTGCCTGGCAACCGCCGGTCCCGTCAGCCAGCAGGCTGCATTCAATGCGGTGCAGGACCAGCCAGTCGCCGCGAATCTCGCCGCGCCAAGTGATTGGAAGCATGACACGACTGTGGCCAACCAGGAAGCGGACGTAGTTTTCCTCGTCGTTGTCGATCAGGACCACGCCCTGTCCCACGTACCGGCGGCCCATCAGGCCCAGGTCGCGGAACTTGAATACGCCTTTTTTGGCTGTGGTCGTAACCAGCCCGCCAAAGCGCAGTTCCAGGTCCTGGTCACGGGTCTGGTGCCAGCCCTTGAATCCGTCCAGTTTGACTTCGACCTGCCCCATGACACCCAGGGCGAACCCGTTCGTTGGGGCGATCACGCCCAGGGCAAGACAGGCAAAGATGAATCGTGTGCATTTCATAAGGCGTCCTGACCTCGAGTCCTTGTGGCCGTGGATACTGAACCCAGGCCTTTTTGAAAAAATGTGCGCAGCCGCGAAAACGGCAATGCGCCGGTAGAAACGAATCGGTCCAGTGTCCAGATCGCAGCGCTGGTCAATCCTGACAGGACGCGCAGACGTTCCGCGCGGAATTGCCCCGTCTCGCCGCCCTGGTCGGCCGCAAAGCGGGCCGCATTGTCGAAACGCTGTTGGGCCTGGCGTAACAGCTCGCGTTCCCGGCGCATGATCACATTCCGGATCATCGCGGCCAGGTCTGTTTCTGCCGTATAGGTCATTCCACGACCGCGCAACGGTCGCTTGACCCGCACGACACCCCAGTCCTGAAGTTCACCCAGGGCCATGCTGATCGCTCCTTTGGAATAGCCGGTCATTTTGACCAGGTCCAGCTGGGTCAGCGATTCCTTTTCCAGGTAGAGCATGGCCCAGAGGGCACCGTGGATGCGCTTGAATCCCCAGTACTCCATCAGTTCGCCCATCATTTCGACGGCGGCCAGGACGGGTTCCGGGTAGGCTTCCTGCGATTTCTGGCGGAGTTCCGGGCTCATCTGCGCATAGTATACACCAACGAAAACGTGATTCTGCCGGGATTGACGGGGCCTGAGCGGTCCACGTACAATACATGGAGTTGCGTAAGTTTCAAAAGGTTTTGAACAACATGAACGAAACGGCCCCGACGGCCACTGGTCGAATTGATACACAGGCGTTCAGTGAACGACTGGTCCAGGTCCTCAGGGATCGCTTTGAACTGGATACCCCGGTGGCAGAACCGATTCTGTACCTGCTGGAGCATCCCGGTAAAGGACTGCGTCCCGAGCTGGCCTATGCCGTTGCCGATGCCTGTGGCGGCGGGCGGGAAAACGGTATCTTTTCGATTGCGATGGCCGGTGAACTGTTGCACCTGGCCAGCCTGATCCATGATGACCTGGTTGATGGTGCCCAGTACCGTCGCGGCTTGATCGCCGTCCATCACGAATTTGACCCGCGCACGGCGGTCCTGGCCGGGGATTACATGCTGGGTGCAGCCTATGCGCTGTTGTCCGATGATGCCAGCGAGGCCACCCTGCGCAAGCTGGGCCCGGCCGTGCACGCGCTGGCCGAAGCCGAACTGTTGGAAATCCGTGCCCGGGGGCAACTGGATGATGTCGAACTGTCGCGGCGAATTGCGCTGGGCAAGACCGGATCGCTGTTCGGCTGGATCGCAACCGGCGCTGCTGTCGAATGCGGCGAGTGGGCCGGCGAAAACGCCTGGCATTCCTGGGGCCTGGACCTGGGGGTCCTGTTCCAGCTGGCCGATGACATGGGTGACCACCTGCATATCGACGAGGGCAAAGACGTGGGCCTGGACGCGGTCACGGAAACTCCGACCCTGCTGACCGCCCTGCTGCGGCAGGACCCCAATGGCGGGGCACTGCGGATGGAGGTCGCCAAACTGCTGGAATCGATTCGGCGCCCCCCGGCATCGGGGCCGCGGCTGCAGACGTTTTTTGAAGTCGTGACCACCCGGGCCGAGGAGCGGTTTTCCAGTCTGCTGGAGAAACTTCCGCTCTGAACCGGGTCGGATCAGCCCGCCAGGGCGATCAACAGTTCGCGATAAATGATGCCGGCAGTTCGGGCGCTGGTTGCCGGTGCCTGGATCGTCGGAACCAGCTCGACCAGGTCCGCAGCCACAATACGACCGCGCAGCGCGGCCAGAGCCGAGATCAATTCAGCTGCCGCGATGCCGCCCGGCTCCGGATTAGAGACACACGGCATCACGCCGGGATCCAATACATCCAGGTCCAGGCTCAGGTAGCCTCGACCGGCCGAATCCGGGCCATCCAGAAATGCCTGTAATGGCGCCAGCAGTTGTGAATTCATGATGGCGTCGTCCCAGGGTTCTTCCGGCGCGCGGCTGCGGATCCCGAACGAATAAACCCGTGGCGCGTCGGCCAGGCTGCTGATGTGATGAATAACGCTGGCGTGGCTGAGTTCAACCCCGCCGTGGCTGCGGCGTCGGTCCAGATGCGCGTCCAGATGGACAATCCAGTCCAGTGGCGCCTGTTTGTGTATCGCTGAGACAACCGGCAGGGATACCAGATGGTCACCGCCAATCGCCAGCAACGGCTCGTCAAGGGAGATCTGCTCGATTCGCGCTGCGATCGCCTGGATGGCCTCGTCTGGTTGCAGGCCAAATAACGACAGGTCCCCATGGTCCCGGACTGGCGGCATTTCCTGCCGCTGGTGCAGGCTGTATGTCTCGGCGTCTTCGGCACCCCAGCGGATCAGGGCGGGGGCGGTCGCCGCGCCGCCCGCCGCATTGTCGGCACCTTCCCAGCACAGGCCGATAACGTTGACAGCGCTCACAGCAACGCCCGGACCAGGGCCGAGTTTCGCTCCGGATCGGGAAACTGGCCGGGATGCCACGCCACGAGCCCCTCGGGCGCTGGCCGCACGGTCGTCACCGGCTGGTTGCCGGGACCGGCCCAGGACCAGCTCCACAGCGCGCCAGGGTACGTGGGGACAACGCCTTCGTAGATGCCGGACCAGTTGTGAATTGCCTGCAGGTTGTTGTGCAGGGTCCGGATCGTGTCGGCATAGTACAGCGGTGACTCGCTCTGGGTCACAAAAATACCGTTGTCCGTCAGCCGGTCCCGGCACGCAGCCAGGAATGCCGGGCTGAACAGGACGGTCGCCGGGCCCACCGGATCGGATCCGTCGACAATCACCAGATCAAACTGCCGATCGCTGGTCGCGACGTACTTGGCACCGTCGCCGACGATGGTTTCGACCCTGGGATCGTCCAGACCGCGGCTGAGGTCCGGAAACCGCCGCCGGCAGATGTCGATCACC
>JBFJWU010000404.1:0-3441 GCA_041623475.1 bacterium
ATCCAGGGCCGGAGCGCCAGCCATCCAAGTTCCCAGGTCAGGTGGGTGGTGCATGTAATCCACAGCCACGTCAGGACCACCCGGTTCAGGCGCAGATCGGCAGACGTCACGGTTGCATCCGGGACCGGCAGCCAGGGGGCAAGGATTGCCAGGTACATCAATGCCGAATAGGCGACGGCCAGGCCGTTGGCGACGGCTATCCGGTCCATCCCGGCACCGAAGGTTGCCCACGTGGCGACTGGAAAGGCGCCAACCAGCAACGTGACCGCGGCGGCCTGGATTCGGGCGATTGGTCCGGCGGGCAGTTTCAGGATGCTGCCTGCAAGTGGGCAACTGTCCGTCGGATTCCCTCGGCAATATCGATGTCCGGTTTGTAGTCCAGGTCCCGGCGGGCCTTTTCAATACTGAAATAGTGGTGTGTACACATGTACTTCACCGAAAAACGGGACATGCCGCTTTCGGCATTCAGGGTGCCGCCCTTGAGCGTGTCAATACTTTCCTTGATTGCGGCAACCGGATAGGCGATCCAGAATGGAACGGATCCGCGAATCGGCGGCAGGTCCATCTGGGCGAGGAATTCCTTGACGAATTCAAAAAATCCCATCGGTTCGCCGTTCGTAATGAAGTATGCCTGGCCTGCGGTTGGTGCGTCGGGCGTCAGGCGATCAGCTGCATTCAGGACCGCCTGCGTAAAGTTGTCGATGTAGGTGAAGTCTGACAACTTGGTGCCGTCCCCGACCGAGAATTTCAGCTTGCCGGCCTGGGCCCGTTCGAGGATGGCGGGAATCAGTCGATTGTCACCCGGTCCGAAAATCACATGCGGCCGCAGGGCGACAGTCCAGGTACCATTCTGGCCGTTCGCGCCCAGGACAAATTTTTCCGCCGCAATTTTGCTGTCGGCATATGGCGCCTGGGAAATTGCAGAGTAGGGAAGCGACTCATCACCGTTCTCGATGTCCTTGCCGGCATAGACGGCACTGGCAGAACTGATGTAAACGAGTTTTGCGATTCCGTTCTGGTGGCACGCTGCCAGGACATTCTTTGTGCCGTCCAGGTTGATTGACCAGATTTCTGCCTCGCGATTATGCTTGGTATGCACAATTGATGCGTTGTGAATTACGACATCAGCACCAGCACATGCCTCGGTGACCGCCTTGGCATCGCGGATATCGACGACTTTGAAAGCGACGTCGTCGCGAAAACCATCGTCGCTGATATCCAGGCTTGTGACCTGGTCGCCGCGGTCGGCAAACGCATTGACCAGCGCCCTGCCAACGAATCCCAGTCCTCCGGTAATAACGACTCTGTTTCCTGATCCAGACATTTTTCAAACTCCTGTCTTAAGGTTTTTCATACGGTGCTGATCCGTTGTACCCGTTGCCGCCAGTCATGGCGGAGTTCGAGCCCGTTGTCCGCAAGCAGTTTTCGGACGACATCCGGGGTGCAGAACATCCGCACAAACTCGGCCTGCACCGATTCAATGACGTTTTTCCGGGGCGTTTCCATACCGCTGATGACCCAGTTGGCCAGTCTTGTCTGGTGTACCGCTATCAGTACCCTGGCCTGGCCCTCGGGGTCCAGGTCCAGCAGGACACCTGATCGAACACCCCAATTGTAATTCTCGACGATCAATTCCTGGCCCTGGTCCCACAACGCTTCCTGTTGCTCGCTGCGCTTCGCTGATGCGTGGAACCAGATATGGCCATCACGCAGGTGCAGGCGCAGGAAATCCGGATGTTCCATAAAGAACGTCAGGTAGGTGCCCATTGAATTGAGAATGACGCTAAGCGGGGTTGCCAGTTCTTCACCGGACAGGCTGGCGATGGCGGCCACCGTGGCCTGGACCATGTCGCTGCCGCGGGCGTCGATAATCGCCCTGTACAGCTCCAGCTTACCGTCAAAAATATTGTAGACGGTTGCCAGTGAGACTCCGGCATCATTGGCGATGTCCTGCATCCGGGCATCCTCGTAGCCGTGTTCGGCAAACGCTCGCTCGGCTGCATCAATGATGACCTCACGGTAGGCGGCGTTGCGTGCCTCGCGAACTCGCGCAGATTGTCTGGGGCGCGCCATCGGTCTGGTTTGACTCCTGGTAGCGGCCTGCCGGTGCTCGCCTTGCGAGAAAACCGGATAGCCGTTTGACATTAATAGTAATTTAAATTATATTTTAAAAAATTGCAATTACAAAAAATAACTGGCGGTGTCTCGATGCCGCCGTTCGTTTGCAGGAGGACACAAATGAAAGCCAAACCATATACCCGCAAACAACAACCGCCGCCGTCCTTTCAGGAGGCAACCAACCGCCGCGTCAAGGCGCGAACGGCCGGGCTGGATCCGGACTACTGGTACGTCGCGGCGGTTGTTGCTGACATGAATCCCGGTGACAAAAAGGAAATCCTGTTCTGGGGCCGATCGCTGATCCTGTGGCGCGACAAGCAGGGCGACTTTCACTGCATGGAAAATCGCTGTGCCCACAGGGGCGTGCGGTTGACGGATTCAGGAATCGTTGAAGGTTGCCGACTGGTCTGCCAGTACCACGGCTGGTGGTATAACGGGGACGGCGATGTCGAAGAGATCTGGCACGAGACGTTTGGACACGACAACCCGAAGTTCAAGATCCAGTCCTATCCGGTTCAGGTCAAATATGGCCTGGTATGGATCTTTCCGGGAGATCCGGAACGGGCGGGCGAGGTTGAAATTCCTGAATGGCCGGAAATGGAGGCCGGCAGTGGCTGGACAATCATGCCGGTTGAGTTTGTCTGGAATACCCACCATTCGATCGTGCTGGAAAACGTCAGCGACTACACCCACGGTTACCTGCATCGAAAGTACGAGCCATTCAGCGATCCAACACTGGTCCAGTGCGATTCGTTTGACGACTCGGTCCATATTGCCTGGAACGCCAAGATCGGTTCCGGGAAACTGGCCAATCTGTTTATCGATCGGGCCGAAGCCGATTCCAACCTGATGAAGCTCGGCTACGATTATCCGTACAACTGGTCAAACACTGACGACTACATCAAGCATTTCATCTGTATGCTGCCCGAATCGCCAACCCGGACACGGTTCTTTTTCATCTTTATGTTCAAAGCGTTCAAGGTGCCGTTTACGTCGCTCAAGGTGCCCAGGGTCCTGATGAAACCGTTGCTGGCATTCGGGCGCCGGAGCACGATCATGCCGGTGATGGCCGAGGACCAGATGGCCGTCGAATGGGAAATGGACGGGTTTACCGCCAACTGGGACCAGCCAGCTGCAGAACTCAGTCCACAGGTCAAAGCGTTCCAGGACCTGACAATTCGTAAATGGCAGGAATATCTGGACCGGGTTGACGGAGGAGCCGCAGGGAATCAGGATAAACTGTCGGCGGTAGGAGGATAGCCATGACGGTCCAACCCTTAAAGCAATCCGGCGCGCCGGATACGATCGAATGCATCAATCCAG
>JBFJWU010000405.1:0-3440 GCA_041623475.1 bacterium
TCGAGTTCTATGACCGCAAGGGCCTGCTCAAGATCCTGACGACCAGCGGATTTGAACAGATTGACGGTTACTGGGTAGCCCGGTCGACCCAGATGCAAAACGTCGTCAAGAATCACGCAACGGTATTGAACATTGTCAATCAGAAAAACAACCTGGAATTTCCCGAAGGGTTTTTCACAACCCGACAGATGAAAAAATAGCCGCAATGATCCGGCACACGGTGCCAGCAGCGTGATCCGTCCGACACGCCCATCGACGCTGGCCGCGATCGTCTGCACTTGCCTGCTGGCGGATCCGGCAGGCTCCCAGGACTGGGATCCATTTGGCTCAGAGGACGTATCCGAACCCGAAATCACGGCCGAGTTTTCGGGGCTGTTGTACGGGCGCTGGAACAGCGACCTGAAGAACGACCTGAACGGCGAACAGACGCAGGAGTTTCGCGGCAAGGCAAACCTTCATCTGTCGCTGGATCACCCGGACTACGGACGAATGGTTGTCTCGGCCCTGGGCGCATACGATGCGTTCCCCGGCCAGGACCGGAATCCTGCCAGGTTCAAACCCGAACTGTGGGAAGCCTATTGGACACTGGAACGAACAAACTGGGAATTGAGTGCGGGGCAAATGATCCGGCGCTGGGGTCGCGGCGTTCCCAGTCTTTGGGACAACCTGAATCCCGGCGATTTTTCAGAGTTCCTGTTTACCGAGGACGAGTTCGTCAAACTGCCGGTACCAATGGCCAGATGGACCCGATACGGCGATTCCTACGAACTGGAACTGATCGCTATTCCCTTTTACCGGGGTGCCCGGATGCCGGGCAACAATTCGGATTGGGCATTCATATCGGTTAACGATTTGTCCGGTGCCGAAGATTTTCCATTTGTCGAACAGGCAGTAGACCAGGACCTTTCACCTGGCCTGGTCACCGATCCCGCAGATAACTTTGTCAACGGTGATTTCGGTATCCGGTTCGCCCCAGCGGTAAAAGGATTCGACCTGGACCTGCACATCCTGCTGGCGCACGAGGACCTGCCCTTGCCAGCGTTCACGCCCGACTTCGTAACGTTTTTGCAGGCTGAACAGGCGCGCGGGATCTCGCCACTGGATACATTGCGGTCGCTGGCGTTGCAGGAAATCGCAACGTTTTCACCAATCTTCGTGCAAAAACCGCAACGCCAGTTGAGCGTTGGTGGATCAATCGCCGTGCCGCTGCCGTCAGTTGTCGCTCGCTTCGAACTGGCAGCCTTGTCCCAGCAGCGGTTGTATTCTGCCGGAATGGAGGTTGTTCGTGCACCCGCAATCCAGACCCTTGTCGGTGTCGATGCACTCAGCGGCGAACGTTTCCTGTACACGTTGTCATTCATCGGCTCCGCATTCCTGACCGATTCAGACCTTTTCCTGGTTGACCGCTTCAACGTGTCTGCGTCGGGCCTCGCCCGAGCACGTCCCTGGGATGTTGACCTTTGGATCGAAGTACGTACGTTGTGGAACATCAATCTGGGCGATGCCTGGATTGGCCCGGCATTGATCTACGATTTTGCCAACGGGTTGCAATTACAGGCCGGCGTAAACATTCTTGCCGGCCCGGGATCCGCGCCGTTAAGCCAGTTCGACGACAACGACTTTGCCTGGGCCAGGGCTCGTTACGTTTTCTAGCCAAACCGGTCAGGTACAATGCAGTCTGGCCCATCAAACAACCAGCCGACACCTGTTTTGCGACCGTGCCAGGACAAAACCTGCGGCATCCAGTTGCTGTCGGCTTCGATATCGCTCCGTTCTTGGAGTCCAAAATGCTAATGGAACTCTCGATCACTGATGCCCGCGTACTTGCAATCGGCGGTGGTACCGTTGGAACACGGCGGATTCGCCAGTTTGTAGACGCTGGTGCCGCCGTAACTGTGGTTTCCCTGCAAGTGACCGATGACGTGCGACAAATGGCGACCGCAGGAACGGTTCGACTGTCAGTGCGTGCGTTTGCGGAAAACGACCTGGACGCCCATCCGTGGCGACTGGTCAGCATCGCGATCACTGATCGGGACCAATCGGCGCAGATGGTTCAAATGGCGATGCAGCGTAATTTGCTTGTCGTCAACGCCCACGGCGGTGGCAACGCACATCTGGTCGCTGAACGGCAACTGGGATCTGTGTCGGTCGGGGTCAGTACAGGTGGCAGGTCTCCCGGACTGGCCCGCAAGGTCGCAGACAGGATTGTCAATGATCTCGGCAGCGACCTGATCCAGGAAGCACAGTCCGATATTGACTCGTTGGCGGGCAAGCCAGCAAAACAACCCGAAGCCATGGAGCAGGCGTGAGTTCCCTCGCACTGGCCTGTGCTTGTTCGTTTGCAGCGGCGGTAGACCTGCTGGTCGCGACGTCCCGGCCTTCAGAGGGGCTTGAACGGCTTGGAAGAAAACTGCTGATCGGCTCACTCGGACTGTACCTGGGTGGCCTGGCCGAGCGAATCAACAGCCCGGACCTGATGGCGGATATATTTGGCATTTCAGCGACCTGCCTGGTCATTGCGGGCTTGTACACAACCAGGTTCCGCCGGCAAAACCTGGCGTGGGCAACCGCCGCCGCAATGGCTGCGGTTCTTTTCGGGATCGGGGCCGTAACGGCTGGCCAGGTATCGGACATCGATCAGCAAATGTCAATTCTGCTGGTATTGCATATCGGTTTTGTGACATCGGCAGCCGGTTTCCTGGCGGCCCTTGGCATCATGGCGGCGCTGTACCTGGTCAAAGAAAAAGGCCTGCGCGACAATCCGACCGGCTGGAGCCTGCGATTGCCCGGCTTGGGCGCACTTGACCGAATCCAGTTGCGGTCGCTGCAGGCATCGTTTGTCTTGCTGACCATTGGTGCGGGCCTGGGGGCACTGATGATCCTGTCCGGTGTCTCGGCATCGGCAGGGTCCGATATCCTGGCCGTTGTTACGGCTGTTATCTGGTGTGTCCTGGCTTCAATGCTGTACCTTCGCCTGTGGCGTGGCTGGCGGGGCCACAGCCTGGCGGTCTTCAGTGGCATTTCTGTCATCGTGTTGCTGGCCACTGTTTTTATTTCGTTCGGCTCGCGCATCCTGGACCACGGCTGATGGATTACCAGGTCATCGGCATCAGCCATCACACTGCTGGCATTGAACTACGAGAAAAGCTGGCGGTCCCGGAATCGAGGATCGCCGAGATTTATGAGCTGCTCTCACCGTCTGAAGACAGGGAAGCGATGGTCCTGTCGACGTGTAATCGCGTCGAGATAACGCTTCACGGGTATGGAGAACAGGCGGTCACCATTGCGACCCGGGCCTTGGCTGCAATGGCGGGCATACAGGCGGCAGAAATTGAACCCCACCTGCGGATTTTTTCCGGTTCGGAAGCAGTCCGGCATACATACCGGGTCGCGAGTGGTCTTGACTCGATGGTGTTGGGCGAACCCCAGATCCTTGGCCA
>JBFJWU010000406.1:0-3439 GCA_041623475.1 bacterium
CCGGGCCTGTGCAACGACCCCGGCCGGGGTCGCGCTGGTGGAGGTTCGGTCGCTCAGGCGGCCCGCGATTTGCGCTGTGGCTCGTAGTGCACCAGTGCCATTCCATAGGCACCAAGCTCGGCGCTGTAGTGCAACAGCTCACCATCCAGGTCGCTGGTCATGCCGCGGATCAATGACCACAAACGCAGCCCTCCTTCGGGCCGTGCTGCATCCAGGTCCGCTTCGGAAACGTCGGCGAACTCGCTCCAGTCGCCCTGCTCCAGTCCGCGCAGCAGGGCACGATCGACGCGCATTCCTGCCGGAGACAGCCGTTTACCGTCCCAGCGGATCTTGTCCGGTCGGTGTGTCAGGTTGCTGGACACCAGGATCGCAATCGGTTTTTGCGCGCCGGATACCGCTTCACGGATTGCCCGGCCCATCCGCAGATGGGTGCCATTGCTCAGGCCACTCAGTCCGACCGGTAATACGGGCATTGGCACGGTGGATGGAAACATCCAGCGCAACGGTGCCCAGATCGAATGATCAATCGGACCGGATTTCAAGGTGATCGGAACGCCCTGGTTGCGCCCGGCTCGTTGCATCGCATCGGCCAGGAATGGCAGGCCATCCCAGCGACGCCGTGCGACATCAGCAAGTCCGTCAAACCCTTCCCAGTCGGCGGTTTCTTCCAGCGGGTCATCCGGGTTGACTGGAAACGCATACTCATCGTAAAAATGAGGGCTGACAACCAGGACACCACCGATTTCGGCATCGTCGTAACGCTTGCCCAATTTTTGCAAATGCCGGACCAGGTCCGGGTGGTATTTTTTCCCTTCCACGAACGTCGGTGCGTGGGGAATCAGATCCAATGCGTGCAACATAGCAAACCTCCCTGTATCCCACCTCTAGTCAGTCAATGCACTTATTCAAATCTGACAATATGTTATCGGGTTGGTTCCCGTTTTTCCAGCCAAATTCACAAGTTGTTGCTATTACAGGGGTTTTAAGCGGCTAAATATATGCGATTTTTGCAATTTTTGTTTTGGTAGCGGCCGGTTTTCTGGCGGAATCGTATTGGCGCGGTCTGCGGGATTCGGTATAAACTGTGGCTTCGACTGCACGTTTCCACGTGCCGGAATTCGAAACATCGGGGCGTAGCTCAGGCTGGTAGAGCGCTGCGTTCGGGACGCAGAGGCCGGAGGTTCAAGTCCTCTCGCCCCGACCATTTCTGTCACAATTCGGTTCGCGGAAGTCCTTGAAATTGCGGCAAGGGTTTGTCGTTCCAAGGAGGACTTTCACCTCCGTCCAGTGGTCCTGCGGCCCACGGCCGGGGTGACCTTCGCACTGCGTGCTCGGTGTCACGCCCGCTTGCGCGGGCTTTGACCCAAGTCCTCTCGCCCCGACCATTTCTTTCCTTGTTCAATGTTGGTTCGGTACGCAACGTGGTCGCCACTGGTGAACCTCCGGCCAGGTCGCCTGCGGCTCCCGGCCGGGTAGTTCTGCCGTCTCCCGACGGCAGAATCGCTTCGCGACTGCGCAGATCCGCAGGATCTGCTTGCTACGCGCGCCCACGCCCCAGGGGGCGCGTTACAAGTCCTCTGTTCCCCCGCCGAGGCTTCAGCGAAGGCGGGCGCCCCGACCATTTCCGGCCCCCCTCCTTTCCAATGAGGGGTTGGGGGAGGTTTCTTCCCTGCCTGCACCTTGCAAACCGGCTCGACCGCGACTATTCTTCGGTATCAGCTTTTGCCCGGCCCGGGAGTGCTATTTTGGCCAATAAAGTTTCTGATTTTTTTATTTCCATCAATCACCTGGTCAAGCCGACGCTGGAGTCGCGGTTTCATTGGGTGCTTAGCTGGCGGTTGGCGATATTGCGGTATACCGGGCGCAAGTCGGGCAAACAGTTTTCGACCCCGATCGCCTATTTCCCGTTTGACCCGTACATCGCCATCGCCCTGACCGAGACAGACAACCGGTCGTGGTGGCGAAATTTTCGTGAGCCCTGGCCCATGGAGTTGTATATCCGCGGGCAGTGGCGGTCCGGTTATGCCAGGTTTTTGACGCCGGGAAGTCCCGAGTATCGCAACTGGTTTGAAAAGGTTCTGGGGGTCGCCCCGTACCTGCCCGGGATTTTCGGTGTACGCTTTAAACGGCGCCAGGGGTTGACCCAGGACCAGCTGGATCTGCTGAGCAGCCGGTCAGGGCTGGTATTGTTTGCTGATGCGGCAATGGACCTGCCATAGGTTGGCTGGATACAGCTGGGTCAATCAGCAAAACGTTTAAGGACGTGGCCGCCCCCGGGCGATTTCCTAAGGCGCGCCAGTCGGCCCAACGGCCGTTACCCGGGGCTCTCAGCCACGGTGCTGCCCGTTGGCTTGTATCAAATCGTTCGCGTATCCGGTGCCACGATATTCCCGATTTCGACCATCAACGTATCCGCGCCGACTCGTTCGGTTCGGTAGTGGCTCAGGGCTTTTTTGGCGGGGCCGGTCTGGACCTGCCCGGTTGGGTCAAACGTGGAGTCGTGGCAATGGCAGACGATGCCAGTGGGAGTAAAGTCGCCTTCTTTGCGGATGTCGCAGCGGGCGTGGGAACAAAAGGATGACATGGCGTAGTATCCGTCTGGATCGCGGCCAATAATCAACGGGGCATTCGGGGCGAAGAACTGGTCGCCGGGCTGCGTGCCTGCGATTGCAACGTTGACCCGGGTAAAAAACGATTCGAAACCGTCGGTCCCGGCGCTGTTGTCGGCAGCGATTTGTTCTGGTTCGCTGCCACAGGCAGTGGCCAGGCCGACGGTGGCGACCAGTCCGTAGTCGCGCAGGAATGCCGATCTGGTCATTTGTCGATTATGATCAAACTGCTTATCTTTTTCCATTCGGTTCCACTGCCAAGGCTGGACCGGCGACCTGCTGGTTCAGCTGGTTTCCGATCCCCGTTTTAGATCCAGGCAAGGCCTTTGACACAAGTTACCAGCCAGTTTCGAAACCCGGCGACGCCGGATTTCCGCCATCATTGGAAATGGGGCGGGACTTTGGTTCTGATGCCCCTGATCCTGTTGATGGATCGCCCCATCGGTACGAATCCCAATTGGTTTGGGCAGAACCTGGGTGGGGTTGTGGCCTGGAGCTACTGGTTCGTGATGGTGGCAATTGTCCAGCCCCGCCTGCGAAGACTGATGGTGATCGGATTGATTGTTGCGCTGGGTGGTGAAATATTCCTGGCGTTCGGGCTGGGAATGTACGAGTACCGGTTCGGTAATATCCCGTTTTACGTGCCGCCGGGTCATGTGGCGGCAATGGTTGTGGCGTACCTGTTCGTTCGCGAGCCCTGGGTCCAGCGTCACAAGAAACTGGTTCATTTTGTTTTGTTCACGGCCTCGGCCGTCTATGCCGTGACGTGGCTGGCGATCCTCAACGATGTCTACGGGTTTGCCCTGTACATGATGTTTGCGGCGGCGATC
>JBFJWU010000407.1:0-3419 GCA_041623475.1 bacterium
CTTTTCGAAGACGACGACATTGATATTGACAAACCCAAGGAAGAGGAACTGAAAGCGTGGGTCGTCCTTGGAACGGGCGCGCGGGAAATGCTGCAGCGATTCCAGGAGGTCAGAATCGCGTCCCTGCAATACCTGCTCCCTGTTACGGCCATCGCCCTGGTCATCTTGTATATTTTTCTGAACTGGACAGTTCGTCCAGTACTGACAATGGCGCGAATGGCATCCAACATAGCGCAAGGCAATTTTGTCGACCGAGTGCACGTTGAGACCGAGGATGAAATCGGTGAATTGGCCCAGGCATTCAATCGAATGGCTGAACACCTGGAAACCATGTTTTCCCAGATCCGGCAGACAATTGAACATCTGAGCCAGGTTTCTGGAAAAGTTGGCCAATCGTCGGAGAATGTCCAGGAAGGCAGCCTCAAACAATCGACGGCAATCGAAGAATCAAGCGCAAGTATCGAAGAAATGAACCGCTCGATCCGCGAGATTACACGTAATATCCAGTTCCTCGAACAAAGTGCCGAAGAGTCCACAGCCAGCATCCTTGAGATGGGCACGACCATCAAGCAGGTCGACGAGCACATGGAATACCTGAGCAGCGGTGTCGAGGGGACAGTTGTCAACATCACTGAACTGACCGATCTGCTGGAGCAGGTTCGGGTCGGGATCCAAAGCCTCCAGCACGCGGCTGAAGAAACCGCAAGCTCCACGCATCAGGTTGATGCCAACATTCGCCACATCAAAGAAAGCACACAGGCGGCGACGTCGCTGGCAGAGAGCGTATTTGAAGATGCGAAAAAGGGGCGTAATGCGGTTGCCAGGACCTCTGAAGGCATTGAGGAGATCAAGAAATTCTCTGAAAACATGGGTTCTGTTATCGGCGGACTCGAATCAACAAGCGACCGGATCGTCAAGATTGTCGACGTTATTCGGGAAATTTCGGACCAGACGAACCTGTTGGCATTGAACGCAGCAATTATTGCGGCGCAGGCAGGTGAACGCGGTCGCGGATTCAGCGTTGTTGCCCAGGAGATCAAGGCCCTGTCAGACAAAACAGCTGAATCGATCCAGGAAATTGCCCGCTTGATTGACGAAGTGCAGGTCGAAAGCCGCCGGGCCGGCGATGCCATGCGCCAAAGCCAGGATGCGATTGACGCGGGTACCGAACGGGCAACCGAGGCAGGAGTCGCATTGGATGCAATCCTGCAGTCAACCGAAGATGTTATGGAACGAGTTCGTTCGATCGAAAATGCTACCGCTGAACAAAGTCGGGGCAGTCATCAGGTTGCCGGCAGCATCCAGCAGGTTGCAGAGATGGTCAATCAACTGGCACAAAACACCGCCGCACAGGGCAGCCAGGCAACGGCACTTCGCGAAGGCGCTGAAAAGATGCAGAATATCGCCCAGCAGGTTCGCCGGACAACCAGGGAACAAAGTGCCGGAAGCCAGTTGATCACGACATCGATTGAACGGATCACGGAAATGGTTAAGCAGATCGCAAAAAGTCTCCAGGAACAACAGAACGGCAGCGACCGTGTTCTCGAAAGTACCGAACAGATCCGCGGATCCGCAGAGACGAACCTGAAGAACGCATCGCAATTATCAGACGTTGTGCGTATCCTGAATGAAGAAATACAGCGCTTCCAGCGTCTATTCAAGGCATTCGAATCGGAGGAAGACCAGACATGAAGATTATCTCGTGCCCGCATTGTGACATGAAGTACCGGATTGACCCGGCCAAGTTCCAGCAGGACGAGCTGCAGATTCGTTGCAAGAAATGCGGTGAAGCATTCACCGCGTCGCTGTCCGAAGATGCTCCGGCACCACCGGCCGCGCCGGAACCGGAACCTCAGGCTGCGGCCCCGACGCCTCCCACACCCGCACCCGAACCACAGGTACAAACTCCACCGGCACCGGCGCCGGAAGCTTCAGCACCGGCTACTGAGTCAGACCCAGGCGTGGCCAGCGATGCCGGCAGCGGCTTGACCGTCCTGATCGCGCACGAAAGCGACGAACTGAGACAAAGCATGACGGCAATCCTCGAATCGGCAGGATTTTCTGTGATTGGTGCGGCGAACGGTATCGATGCGCTGATGATTATTGAACAACAGAAACCCAGCGTCGCCGTTCTCGACGTAGCACTGCCCAAGATGTTTGGTTTCGAGATCTGCGAAGTTGTTCGCCGGGACAACGAACTGGATGTTGTCAAGATTCTGCTGATTGCAGCAATTTACGACAAGACGCGCTATAAACGGACGCCGACCAGCCTCTATGGGGCCGATGATTACATCGAAAAACACCACATCCCTGACAGCCTGGCTGACAAGTGTGTCCGCCTGGGACGCGGTGATAACGCGCCAGTCCGTGAAGAACAGACCTCGCAGGTGCTGTCTGAATCTGAAGAGGCCGACCACGAATCCCAGCGGGAACAAATCCGCGAAACAGAGATTGCAGAAACCCAGGTTGCGCCAGCGCCAGCGACCACCCCGGTTCCGGCAGCGCCCCAGTCCCATCCAGATGTAGACCAGAAAGCATTGGAAAGGGCGCGGCGACTGGCACGAACAATTGTCTCTGACATCGCGCTCTACAACCAGGAAAAGATCGAAGAAGGTATACGTGGCGGCAACCTGCGCGAAGTTCTTGCGGCTGAGATCGCAGAGGGGCGCCAGTTGTTTGACGAGCGAATCGCGGACGAAGTGCAGGGATTGGAACCCTACCTGGATACGGCCATTGACCAGTTCATTGAGACCAAGAAGCAGGAGCTAGGGGTATAGTCCGGCAAATTCGTTCGCGCACGTTCTGACCAGATGGGTCCGGACGCGAGGACAATTTGAACGACAATCTGACAGATCGAATACGGGCTGCCCAGAACGATCCCGTTCGACTGTGGACCGCCTGCCAGGAAACGCTGGAATCGGATGACTGGCAGGACCGTAAGCAGGCAATTGCGGCAATCTCGAGGGTCTCTCAGCCTCGGATCATCCTCCCCAAAATCCTCGACGCAATCGAAGACCAGGAGAATGCCAGCCTCCGCAACGCAGCACTTGAGATCCTCGAAAACTTTGGACCGCGTGTCGTTCCTGACCTGGTCCAGCAGGCCGAGCAATCGGATCCGGAAACCCGGAAATTCCTGGTCGATGTCCTTGGACTGATCGGCTCGCCTATCGCCGTACCGCGCCTGGCGGCAATGCTGAACGATTTCGATGCAAACATCCGATTTGCGGCAGCCGAAGCACTCGGCAGGATATCAACACCGATTGCAGCGGAAGCCCTGTTCCAGCACCTGCCTGCCGCTCGTGAAAGCACCGAACAGTTCGTCACTTTGCAAAGCCTGTCATTGTGCATCCGCAAAGGGTCATTGAAAGGATTCGACCTTACGGTCATCCGGCCGTTGAAGTCTGATCCGTTACTGACCC
>JBFJWU010000408.1:0-3409 GCA_041623475.1 bacterium
ATCCGTTTGCCTCGTCGACCCGCCCCTGCAGTTCTATGGCAACGCCCGCTGCAAAAAGGGCTGCCACACCGGGCGCTGCACCGTCCTGCGCCCCCAGGTAGTCCGCCAGTACCGTTTCGGCCCCGCTGCCATCACCCCGCCTGATCAACCTGGCTGCGGCATCGACGGCGGGGATGCCGGATGGGAGTCCCCGGACAAGTTCAGCCGGGGTCTGCTCCGCAAAAAACAGGTCAATCTGGGATATGTGCGCCATGGGCAGGCATGTTACCATTCACCGCCCGGAGGAAACCTGATGTGAAAATAGCATCCCTGGTCCCCAGTTTGACCGAGTATGTTGCCGATATTGGCCTGGCGGACTGCCTGGTCGCGCGCACTCGCTTTTGCCGATGGCCGGACCAGATCGTTGCAGATGTTCCGTCGATCGGCGGAACCAAGGATCCCGACGTGGACCGGCTGCGACAACTGGAACCGGATCTGGTGTTGCTCAGCAAAGAAGAAAACCTGGCCGAGCATGCGCAGCAGATCGAACAGTTTGCCGAAATACTGGTAACGGACATCGACTCGATTGACTCGGCCATCCAGGCGATGATTGACATCGGCGCCCGACTGGGCTGCCTGTCGGCCGCAAACCAGTTGATTGCCAGGATTCATGCCCAATTGGATTCCCGTCCCGCCCGTTGGCACCCAATCCCCGCAATTTACCTGATCTGGAAAGACCCCTGGATGACCGTCGGCGGTGACACATACATTTCCGATGTAATGCGCCACTGGGGCCTGGACAATCTTTTCGACAGCAACACACGTTACCCGCAGGTATCGCCAGACAACCTGCCCCGGTCGCCACAGTTGGTACTGGCCAGCAGCGAACCCTATCCGTTTACGATCCGGCATCGCGATGACCTGTCCCAGGCATTTCCGCAATGCCGGATCGAATTTATCGACGGTCGCTGGTTCAGCTGGTATGGGTCCCGGATGGTTGACAGTATGGCGGCCCTGACCCGATGGCGGAGTTCCCTGGACGACTGACACGCAGCCGTGGGGCAATATTTGCCTGCGGCTATTTGTGACGAAAATGAACGAACAGGCGGCCGTGGTTACGACTGTCTTTTTCCAGCCGGTGATAGAGCTGCTTGACCTCACTCTGTTGCAGGAAACGGATCACCCGCTTTTTCAATTGGCCGGATCCCTTGCCGTGGATGATTTCAACGGTTTTTATTTTCTTCTGGACGGCGTCCTGGATGGCGCCATTCAGTAATTCGTCGATGTCACGCGACCGATTATAGACATCGTGCAGGTCAACTGTGAGTTTCTTCATGTCCGTGCCTTGAATCCCGTTCAGGTCGCATGTTGATTTAGTTTAGCGCGCTGTGTCACAATAAAAATGAATAATGAATCAAGATTCAATCCGGAGCCCACGGCTTCGTTGAATCCCCCATCTATTCCGTCAACCGGACCGGAAACGGCCGATATGCAGGAGGCTGATCATGGCTAAATTGTGGAACCGCAGAGACGTCGATTTTCTGTTGTATGACGTCCTCAAAATCCAGGAACTGAACCGATTCGAGCATTTCGCCGACCACGACCGCGAAACATTCAATATGATCCTCGATGCGGCCGAACAGCTGGCCCACGAAGAGTTCCTGCCAACCAACAAGGAAGGCGACGAACACGGGACCGTATACGACAACGGCAACGTCAAACTGCCCGAATCCTTCCGCAAGCTGGCCCGGTTGTATGCCGAGGGCGGCTGGATGCAGCTGATGGACGACTACGAGGACGGTGGGCAGCAGGCCCCCCATTCCATCGCCGTTGCTGCCGGCACCGCGTTTGGTGCAGCGAATCACTCGTTCCTGATGTTTCCGGGCCTGTCACAGGGTGCCGCAAACCTGATCCGAAGCTTTGGCACTGAGCGCCAGAAAAAGCTGTACATGGAGCCGATTTTCAGCCTGCGCTACGGCGGCACCATGTGCCTGACCGAGCCCCAGGCCGGAACTGACGTTGGCAACCTGAGCACCGTCGCCCGGCGCAACGAAGACGGCACCTATTCCATCAAAGGCCAGAAGATCTTTATCTCGTGGGGCGACCACGACCTGGCCGAAAACATTGTCCACCCGGTCCTGGCCCGTATCGAAGGCGATCCGGCCGGCACCAAGGGAATCTCGATTTTCCTGGTACCAAAGTACCGCGTCAACGAAGATGGCAGCCTGGGTGAACACAACGACGTAACCTGCTCCGGCGTCGAGCACAAGCTGGGCATCCACGCGTCACCAACGTGTCAGCTGGTGTTTGGCGAAAACGACAACTGTATCGGTGAACTGCTGGGCGAAGAACGCCAGGGTATGAAAATCATGTTCCAGATGATGAATGGTGCCCGTCTGGAAACCGGCATGCAAGGGTTGACCTGCTCGGAACCGGCCTACCAGTACGCTCTGGAATACGCCTATGACCGCAAACAGGGCTCCAGTATCAAGGAATTCAAGAACGCAGAAGCCCCGCGCGTATCAATTTCCGAACACCCCAACGTTCGCCGGATGTTGCTGGACATGAAGGCCAAAGTCGAAGGGATGCGGGCGCTGCTGTATTACACCGCACTGCAGATCGACCTGGGGCACGTCGCCGAAGGTGCCGAGGCCGAGGCAGCCAGCGATCGGCTGGAACTGTTGACCCCCATTGCCAAAGCCTGGTGTTCCGATGTCGGCTTTGATGTCAATGAAACCGCCATCCAGTGCCTGGGCGGCCACGGCTACCTGGCCGACCACCCGCTGGAGCAGTATATGCGCGACATGAAAATCGCATCACTGTACGAAGGCACCAACGGCGTCCAGGCCATGGACCTGCTGGGTCGCAAACTGAACATGAAGGGCGGCAGTGTCTTTATGGGGCTGCTGGCCGAGATCGGCGAAACGGTTGACAAACTGAATGCCAGCGGATCTTTTGGTGACGAAGCCCAGTTGCTGGGCCGCGCCAAGGACACCCTGGGCGAAAGCGCCATGGGACTGGGCCAATTGTTCATGTCCGGCGACCTGGCCCTGCCGCTGCTGAACGCCAAGCCCTTCCTGGATTCCATGGGGGACGTGGTCGTCAGCTGGCTGCTGTTCTGGGAAGCGCTGGTCGCCGAGGAAAAACTGGCGGCCGGTGCCGACCCCGCAGAAACCCAGTTCCTGCAGGGCAAAATCATCACGGCCACCCACTTCGCCCACCGCACCCTGCCCCTGACCCTGGGCCGGTTGGAAACGATCGCCAGCCAGGAACGGGGCGCGATGGAAATCGTCTTTGAAGGCGAAGAACGCGAAGGCGCAATGGCCTGAACGAAAATACAGCATTGCAACGGTATTTCAGTGGCGCGCCATACGGCGCGCCACTTTTTGTTTCAAGCGAAGATACGGTTTCGCGACAGGCCTTTTGACAG
>JBFJWU010000409.1:0-3385 GCA_041623475.1 bacterium
CCGCCGCCGACGCGACCGTGTCAAAGCCGGCGATGTATGCCACCAGCGGCACGATTTTCAGGTCCTCGTCGTCCCACTGGTCGCAGCCGGTCGGGGGCTCGGCCGCCAGGTACTGGCCGATCAGTGTGTTGGCGGCCAGCTCCGGGTCCTGGCGGACGCGCTGGACCAGGGCCAGGAAGTGTTGGTTCATCCGGCCAATGGCGGCGCGATAGGCCGGGTTGTTGAGGGCAATCCACATCGGGACATGGCCATAGGTGGCCATGATGACGGTGTGGACCACCAGTGACAGGTCTTTGTAGGCGAACGGGAATTCCTCGTAATTAAGCAGCCGCGACAATACGTGGACGGTTTGGGACTGGGACTGGTGCAGCAGATCCAGTGTCTCGCCGGGTTGCCAGTCGTCGCAGCATTTTCTGACGCTGTCGATGATCGTGTCCCGCTTGGCGTGCTCCAGGCGTCGGTTGAGGAACTTCATATGCAGTTTGCGGTACATGGGGTGCTGGGGCCCGGTAAAGGTCATGGGCAGGCGGCTGTCGAGTGCCCGTTCAAGGACCCGCATCGATTTTTGGGTGGACAGCAGGTCGTCGCTGCGCAGCAGTTCGATCGCCTGCTCGCCGGCGATGCAGGTGATTTCGATCCCGAAGATCCGGAACCGGAATGCGTCGCCGTATGCCTTGCGGGTTTCGACGATGAACGGCAGGACATCGCCGGTAAACTGGCGGATCGGTCCGATAAGCGGCATGGCCTTGATCTTTGGCGGGCGCTTCAATTGCCGGGTCGCGTCGGTTGTTTCAGTCCGGTTGGATTGGGTCTGCGGTTGCACCGTGGGGTTGCCTTTTGCGGGTACGACAAAAAATAATAAATGTCGTAACTATCGTACCGGACGCTGTGTTGTCTGTCGACTGGCCAGAATCCTGTCCCGCGGATCTTCCCGATGCCGGTGGCCGTCGAACGGGTTTACGGGAATTTGAATCAAGAATTCTCTATCATGGTGGGCACGTGGCAGGGGGTTTTGTGGCTGAACAACAGGTTACAGTTGCGATGGTTACGGGATTCGTCCTGGCGCTGGGCATCGGTGCCAGCGGATGCCAGTCCGGGCAGCAGGCTGTTCCGGCAGAACAGACCGCTGCCCAGCCGGCCCGGCCGGACCGGGGTGCCACAGGGCCAGGCACCGCAGCCAGTCCGGTCACTGCGATCGCCCGGGACATTGCGGCCGGGATACAAGGTGACACGGTCGAACCGGTCGCTGGCATCAGCGACGAGGTGACGGACCGGGTCCGCAGGCAGGCCGCGAAAATATTGAATCCCGACTAAGCCGGGTCCGCTATTGACCGTGTTGTGTCACCTTGCCTGGTACCATTGCTGCAATCAGGGCCTATAATGCATGGCCGTGAGGACGTATAAAGCGATAGCGGATATCTGCCTGCGTTGTCTGGCTTTGATCGTGGTGGTTGTGGCGTGCAACAATCCGGCAATCCGCCAGTTTTCGGTCACGTCGCCGGATGGCGGCCTGGTTGCCGAGGTTCGTTCCGATGACCGCCTGGAGATCCAGTTGCGCGACCTGGATGGGGCCCTGACCGACTGGTCGCCATTGGGGTTCGCGACCGAAATGATGGTTTTTCGTGAGGACCTGGTAATCACCGGCCTCGAGCAGCGGACCATCGATGAGTCGTACCGGATGCCGGTTGGCAAACGTCGCCAGCGCCAGCACCGGGCCAACGAAGTTGTGGCCACCATCGAAAACACCGCTGGCCAGGTGATGACACTGACCGTCCGGGTTGCTGATGACGGCCTGGCGTATCGATATGGACTGGATGGCAGCGGCACCGACCTTCTTACCGAAGAATTCAGCGCAGTAACCATGCTGGACGGGTCCACCGGCTATGCTGCTGATTACAGCATTGGCAGTCTGTTTACCGGTACCTATGAACAACCCTATCAGCCGTTTGCAGAAACGTCGGAATCAACCGGCGAGGACTGGGCGTTTCCGATCCTGATCCACGAACCGGCCAGCGACCGCTGGCTGTTGTTTACCGAGGCCGACCTGGATGGCAACAACGCTGCCCACCGGATCGCAAAGAAACGAAACGATCCGCGACTGCAGGTGCGGCTGCCGGGCACCGCCGATGGCCAGGGGCTGGCGCCGGCGACGCCCACACTGGCGATGCCGTGGCGGTCTGCATGGCGGGTTTTGATCGCCGGTGACCTGGGGACCATTGTCGAATCCACGTTGGTGGATGACCTGAGCGCACCCAGTCAGATTGCCGACCCGACCTGGATCAAGCCGGGACGGTCCTCGTGGTCGTGGATCACCCAACTGGTGACCGGCCCGGACCAGCAACAGGAATATATCGACTTCGCGTCCGAGCTGGGCTGGGAATACACCCTGGTTGACGCCAACTGGGATCAGTTCGACAACGCCGAGCAGACGATGATAGACCTGGTTGATTATGCGGCAGAACGGGATGTTCGGCTGTTGATCTGGTACAACTCGGGCGGTGACCACAATGTGGTCGGCGAGTCGCCACGGGACCGGCTGGTGACGGCCGAGACCCGGCAACAGGAGTTCGCAAAAATCGCCGGCTGGGGTGTCGCCGGCATCAAGGTGGATTTCTTTGAAAGCGACAAGCAGGACCGGATCCAGCAGTTCCTGGGCATCCTGGCAGATGCCGCCGAGCATCAGTTGCTGGTTAATTTCCACGGCGCGACGCTGCCGCGGGGCTGGCAACGGACGTGGCCAAACCTGATGTCCCACGAGGCGGTCGGCGGCGCAGAGTATTACCTGTTCGCTGGCCCGACCGGGATTGACCATGTCCGCTACGCCTTGATCCGCAACGTCGTCGGCTCGATGGATTACACGCCAGTGTTGTTTGCGATGGCCTATGACAAGCAGGGCATCCTGTATGCGCAGCAGCTGGCGCTGGCGGTTTTGTTTGAGTCGGGCATCCAGCATTATGCTGACCGGGCCGACGGCGACCCCGATGCCGGTTATCGGGCCATCTTTGCGCACAATCCGGACATCAAGACATTACTGGCTGACATCCCGGCGGCCTGGGACGAGACCCGATACGTCAGTGGCGATCCCGACTCGCATGTCGTCCTGGCCCGCCGCAGCGGCGAGTCCTGGTATGTGGCTGGAATCAATGGCACCGAATCCGCAAAGACACTGCAGATCCCCCTGGAGTTCCTGAAACCGGGTGGGCACAATGCCCGGATTTTTACGACCGGCGCCAGCCCGACACAGATCACAACTACCGTACAAACGGTCGATTCCAACGATGTCCTGGAATTCGATCTGGCTGGGCTGGACGGGGTTACGGTTCGGATCGAGCCCTAGGCCGCCTCGCCAGGTCGGGGAACAACAAAAAACGGCTGCAAGCGATTC
>JBFJWU010000410.1:0-3384 GCA_041623475.1 bacterium
CCCTGTTCCTGCTGGGCGAACAGCTGCCCCTGACTGACAAGGATGGGCGACTGGACGCATTTTCCCGGGGCCGGGCAACCGCCGAACAAGCTCTCGAACTGGACCCGGACAGCGGCGAGGCATTGCTGTTTTTCGGTGCCAACCTGGGTCGTTACAACACCACCCACGGTGTCCTGAAGATGATGTTCGGCCTGGACGATTTTGAAGACGCCGTCCTGTCCGCTATTGCGAAGAAGTCGGACTACCGGATTTTTGGCTTTGCCACCATGGGTGACAGCCACAACGCCATGGGCCAGTTTTACCGACTGGTTCCGGACAGCGGCTTTGTCCGCATGCTGCTGGGCGTCCGCGGCGACATCGAGAAAGCCAACATGCACAACCGTGCCTCGCTGGAATACCAGCCGGACCGCGGTGACTACCTGAAAGAACTTGGCGTATCGCTACTGTGCACTGGCGACCGCAACGATGACCCAAAGGCCACGGCCGAAGGGATCGACCTGCTGAACCGGGCCATTCGCTCTAATGAATGGGCGTACGATACGCCGGAAATCGATCGCCAGCATATGCGCAGCCTGATCCAGAACCCGGCCCACGCATGCGGCTACTCGCGCGACAATTACGAACCGGAATCAGATCTTACGGGAATACGCGCCGCCGAATAGACCCGGCGGCCGTGCCTCTACGCCGCCCGTTCCAGCCCTCGCAGGAACGCCTCGCCATCCCGTCGACCCAGGTCAAATGCGGCCTGGACGCCATCCGGACTGGCGTAGTCCCATTTGGATACGGGAATGTCGGTCGACGGCTGGACGTAATGCCGTCCGGGAACGGACGGCAGCGATTTGTAGCGGCGGCTCAGCAGGATCAGGGTGTCACCGGGTGCGTCCTCGACAACGTCCACCGGGACATTGTCAACCAGTCCGCCGTCCAGGACGGTTGTGGCCCCGAACTGCGCCACCGGCGTAAACGGCGGTGTACTGCTGGACGCCAGAATCAGGTCGGCCAGTGCGTCGGTCGTCTCGCAATCGGCGACCCGTCCGACGACATTGCGAAATCCGATTCGGCGACCGGCCGACGGGTGCACCGGGTGCCGCAGCTTTTTCTCCAGCTCGTAACCGACCATCCCCAGCAGTACGCTGCTCCGGGGACCCAGCCACGCTGGCAGCGCCGCCATCGTAATCCGGATATCGGGCCCGGACCGCAATCGCTGCAGGGCGTCCGGATCAAGGATCTCCAGGATCGCCCCACGATACATCTGGTAATGCGGGAACGCCGGATCGTTGGACAGCAATTTTTTCGGATAAAAATTTCGCTCGTTGTCGGCGGTCAGTGACTTGAAATGGGCAACCCCGTCCTGGACGACATCGGCCAGGCACAGAGTCGCCATTGCCGAACCGGCGCTGACTGCGGCAACGGCATGCAGCGATCCCGACAACTGGTGCCCGGCGGTGTCCCAGAACCCTGCCTGCCAGAAACAGCGGCTGCCGCCGCCGGCGAAAACGATCGAACCCCACTTTGTGGTCATGGCAGCGGGATGCCCTGTTTGGCAAGTTGTTCGGCCAGCATATCGCCAAAGATATACACCACCTGCAGCACACCGGCACCCAGGCCCAGGACGGCACCGGCCAGGATCAGCTTCCACTCGTCCTGCTGGAACGCCGGGCGCAGTACGCCTTCGAATTCATCAGAATCCAGCTGCGACATCCGGCCCGACAGTTCGCCAAAAATATCAACCGAATTACCGGCAAAAACGTGCAGGAATCCGCCCGGCTTGGACATCTCCTCGCGCATCCGAACCGAGATTTCCTGGCGGATCTCGGATTTCAAGTCGTCGTTCAGCATCGTCGCAACCATCGGATTATTCTCGTACCGGGCGATGACGCTCTCGATGTGCTTTGTCACAATCGCAAACAGCCGCTCACCCGTCTCGCCTTCGACGGTAAACCGAACGACGTTGTCGGCATCCAGCACCTTGGCCGACACAATCCCGGCGAACTCTTCGGACACGGCCAGCTGGCGTTTGTGAAACAGGCCCTGCAGCGTCCACGGTCCGATCTGCTTCGGCTCGGCCGGCTCAAATATCAGTTTGATTGCAACCCAGTTGGTCAGGTACCCGACCATGAATCCCGCAAACGGCAGGATCCACCACGCCGGCCAGACGATCCAGACCAGCATTTGGATAACCCCGAACAGGAAGCCGAAGTACAGGCCGGAAATCTTGATAAACCGGAATTCCGGTGCGCCGACGCGCTGGAACATCTCGCTCAGCAGCGACTTGTCCTGACCGATGACCTCGGACACGATCTTTTGCAGGTCAATGATGTCCTCGATGTTGTCCTTGATATCAGTCAGGATGCTGACCGTCGCCTGGTCGATTTCGGCACGGACCATCGTGCGGACCTGTTGCTGCGTTTCGTCGCCCAGCGCATTCCACATCGGACCCGCGTATTTTTCAACCGCCTCGTCAATCAACTGGTCCGTCAAATCATCCAGAACCGGGTCCAGCTGCGGCTTGAACGCTTCGGGCTTGAAATTCTCAAACAGGATCGTCACATTCAGCAACCGGGTCGTGATCAGCTCGGTCGACCGCTTGACGAACACCTGGGCGTTGGCCGGCATAATGCCTTGCCAGCCCAGGTACGGCGGGATCCCGACAAACTCAGTCGGATAGAACATCATCCGCACGGCCAGCACATTGGTACCCCAGCCGACCACCGCACTGATCAACGGGATCAGCAGGACAATCAGGTTGTTCTGGATGATGGTGATGATTTCGCCCACGGGCGCCCCTTCTGCCGGACCGATTCAGTCGTAAGTGGTTTAATTGTCCGTGCCAGAACCTGGCACGGTTCGAACTGCAGGACTACAAGATAAACGGTTTTTCCGACGGGTACAATGTTGCTTTGGCAGCGTGATCCGCAGCCTTTAACCGCATTCAGGAAGAGGATTCAAATGAGTGACCAGCAGGTCATCTTTTCAATGGTCGGCGTGTCCAAAAGCTACGGAAACTCGGACCGCCCGGTCCTCAAGGACATCTACCTGTCCTTTTATTACGGTGCCAAGATCGGTGTCCTGGGCCTGAACGGCGCCGGCAAAAGTACGCTGCTGCGGATCATTGCCGGACTCGACCAGAACATCGACGGCAAGATCAACACGACCCGCGATATCTCGTTCGGTTACCTGCCGCAGGAACCCCAACTGGATCCCGACAAGACCGTCAAGGACATTGTCTCGGAAGGGGCCCAGGAGGCCATGGATGCGCTGACCGCCTACAACGCGATCAACGACCAGTTTGCCGAACCGGATGCCGACTACGAAGTGCTGATGGAAAAACAGGCCAGGCTGCAGGAAAAAGTTGAACAGCTGGGGGCCTGGGACCTGGACAGC
>JBFJWU010000411.1:0-3380 GCA_041623475.1 bacterium
GACCAATATCTGCGGCAGCGACCTGCACATGTACAAAGGCGAAGCCTTTCCCGGCGGCATGGGATTGCCCTTTGCGTACCTGCTGGGCCACGAATTCGTCGGCGAAATTGCCGCACTTGGCGACGGCGTCAAGCGCGATTCTACCGGGCAGTCCCTGAAAATCGGCGATCGCGTCACGTTCGCCTACTACCGCGGCTGCGGTAACTGTAAACACTGTACGCGCGGGCGCGAACACGTCTGCCCACGGGCCATGATGTCGGTGGTGCGCCCTGCCGACGAAGCCCCTCACTTTTTTGGCGGTTTTGCCGAATATTACATGCTCAATCGCGGACAGCGGATCTTCAAACTGCCCCAGGACGCACCGCTGGATCTGTGCGCCGGTATCAACTGCGCCCTGTCCCAGGTGATCCAGGGCTTGACCGAGATCGGCATCAATTATGGCGACAGCGTCGTCATCCAGGGAGCCGGCGGCCTGGGCCTGTATGCAACGGCCCTGGCCCGCGAAATGGGTGCAGGCACCGTCGTCACAATCGACGGGTTTGCCGAACGATTGAAATTTGCCACCGCCATGGGGGCCGACGCCACCATTTCCCTGGAAGACGAACCGGACCCGCGCCAGCGGACCAAAGCGGTCAAGGAACTGACCGGTGGCGGCGCTGACGTCGTTGTCGAAGTCGTGGGCCACCCGTCAGCAATCAAGGAAGGCATCCGCATGCTGGACCGGGACGGCCGCTACCTGATTATGGGCGCAATCAATCCCAAGCAGACCTTTGACGCCGACCCGTCCATGATCATCGGCAACAACCTGGATATCCGTGGTGTGTCATTGTATGCCGCACCAACCCTGCAGCAGGGCATCCAGTTCATCATGCGCAACAAGGACAAACTGCCACTGTCGAATATGGTCAAAAGCTATCCATTCGACCAGGCAGACGACGCAATCCAAGCGGCAATGGGCCGATCCGATGCGTGTCGTGTCCAGTTATCATTTGATTAACCGTCCGTTTCTGGAGGCATCCTGATGGCAGATCTGGCTGAACACATCGAACAACACAAAGCGGCAGGAAACGAACTGATGGACGGGGTCGACGGCGCGCTGCCGCAGTTGATCAATGGTGCCCTGGTCCAGGGTGACGGCGACCCGTTCGATGCGATTGATCCGTTCCTGAACCAGCCGTTCGGCGCCGTGTCCACGTCCACGCCCGAACAGGTGGACCAGGCCGTCGCGGCAGCCCGTGCAGCCCAGCCCGGATGGGCCGCCTTGTCCGACCGCAAGCGCGGCGCGGCACTCAAGGCAATCGCCGATGCCCTGCGCGCCAACAAGTCGCTGCTGGGCAAGGCCGAGTCCGTCAACGCCGGCATTCCCAACATGGTCGCCTCGCGGTTTTCGGTCGCAGCCATGATTCGCCATTACGAATATTACGGCGAATGGGCCGACAAAATTTATGGATCCGTCATTCCCGGGACCGGTGGCAAGGTCCTGGACTACACGCTCCGCGAACCCCACGGCGTCGTCGCCACCATCACAGCCTGGAATTCACCGTCACTGTTTATGGGCAGCAAGGTCGCCCCTGCCCTGGCGGCCGGAAACACCGTTGTCCTGAAACCGTCGGAATCCTGTCCATTGCCGGGCCAGATCCTTGCACGCGCAATCCAGGACGCCGGCATTCCCGAAGGGGTCATCAATATCGTCTACGGCGGGCCCGAAACCGGCACGGCATTGACGACGCACCCGGATGTCGACATGGTCACCTTTACCGGCGGTACGGCCATCGGCGAAAAGATTTCCGCCCAGGCTGGACTGAAACCGATCTGCCTGGAACTGGGTGGCAAGTCACCGTCGATTGTGCTGCCCGATGCCGACCTGGACAAGACGGTTTTCGGGCTGATCGGCGGCGCCTTTGCCCTCAGTGGCCAGGCCTGCGCGGCCTCGTCACGGATCATCGTCCACCAGGACGTCTACGACCAGTTTGTCGAAAAATTCAGCAATATGGTCGGCATGATGGCGCTGGGCGACCCCCTGGACGGAACAACCGTCCTGGGCCCCCTGATTTCGGAACGGCAGCTGGCACGAACCATGGAGTTCATCGGCATCGGCAATTCCGACGGCGAACTGGTCTTTGGTGGCGAGCAGCTGACCGACGGCATCTTTGCCCAGGGCAATTTCGTCCAGCCGACCCTGTTTGCCAATGTCCCCCTGGACTCGCGGCTTGCCCGCGAAGAGGTTTTTGGCCCCGTCTGCTGCCTGTTCAAGTACAGCGACCTGGACCAGGCCATCGCCATCGCCAACGATACCGAGTTCGGCCTGGCCGGCAGCATCTGGACCAAAAGCGTCAACAAAGCCCACCGCCTGGCCGCCAGCCTGAACGCCGGCTTCGTCTGGATCAACGCCTACGGCAACGTGCCGTACACAGCACCGTTTGGCGGCTACAAGTCCTCCGGACATGGCCGCGAAGGCGGCCTGGAGGGGATCCTGGAGTTTACACGGACCAAGAACGTCTTTGTGCAGCTCTGACCTGCACACGTTATCCGCGGCCGCGCAAGACACCCGCCTGGACTGGTTCAATCTGGCCGGCGACCGGCAGCTGATTACCAGCAGCCTGTTTTTCCTGACCACGGCGGATTACAACCGGATCCTGTTCGGCCCCCTGGGCCTGGGACCAACCGGCTGGGATGGTATGTTCCCGGTCAACCGGTACCTGCGGTTGCAGGCCTGTAGCCGGCAGCTGCGCCCATGGGGGGACGTTCGGACACAGACAACCGTCCGCGCCCTGCCCCCGTCGACAGACCAGAGATACGCGACAATCGAATTCGACTGGTCCATGACCGTCCCCGCCTCCAGCAACCCGGCACCCGTCGCAACCGCCCACGCGACCATGGCGGTTGTGTCAATGTCCGGCAAACCATCAGGCATACCCGATGTGATTGCGGAGCTGCCCGGGGCAACCCGGACGCCACCGCCGGTGCCGCCTGCCGCAGTCGAGGACGAGTCAACTGCCAGCGAATGTACGTTTGGCCTGGACCGCTGCGATATCTATGCCCACGTCAATACGCTCAGTATCCTGCAGGAAGCCACCCATGCACGGGTCCAGGCCGGTGGCCATACTGCACCGACCGTCATCGAGGCGTGGTTCCTGCGGCCGATCATGCCTCTGGTCCCCGTCCACCTACGAATCGGACCCGATCTGTCGACCATCGATTTCTACGATTCGGACAGGCGTTGCGCCGCTGTGAAGGTTTCTGCCGATTCACCATAGGCAGAGTCGGACAATCCATCTAATAGAATAAATATTCTGCTAAAATACGAGCATACTGCCCCAGGAGGATGTGATGCCCGTTAAATATGTCGATGGACCACCCAGCGAGATTAATTTCACCCC
>JBFJWU010000412.1:0-3376 GCA_041623475.1 bacterium
ACCTGGATGATGTCGCCCTGTGGGGCAACGTCGGCGGCGATGATCGCGATTTTCGCCTGGATACGGACTGGTACGATGGCAGCGGCAACCCGGTCTTGACCGGACGCCAGACCGTCGCCAGCTTCTATGTATTTGCCTTTGGCGACACCAGCGGCACTTCCAGCGAATCCAACGAATCGGGCCAGCACTGGGTCATGTGGAACGCTGCCATCCACGGTGCATTTATCGACGGCAATGGCAACAACCTGGCCGATGTTCGCAGCGAATGGGACAGCGATTTTGACGGTGACCCCGATGGCTTTTTCCTGGCCGAAAACGGTGCCGAACTGGAAGACGCAATTTTTGCGGCAATCAATGAGATCCTCAACCGGACCAGCTCCGGTACCGGTATCGCGGTTGTCGAGAACTCCAGCGAGGGCGAAGCCGCGGTCATCCAGACTTTTTTCCAACCACGTGTTGAACGAGGCGGCGAAACGGTCGGGTCCTGGACCGGGCAGTTGCGTGCATTGTGGCTGGACCGCTTTGCCAACCTGCGCGAGGACCGTGACACAACCCCGATCCTCCAAGCCGAACCCGGTGACGGCCGCTTGATCCTTGAACGCGACCGCATCCTGCGGTTCGAATTCCTGGCCGGTGCCAACCAGACCATCGTCTATCTGTACGAAGATGCCGACGGCGATGGTATCGGCGACAACTGGACGGACCTGGATGCCGACGGGGACCTGGACCCCGATGGCGAAGATGAGATCGTCGAGACATCGCTGTTGAACACCCTGTTTGATGCCGGTAAATGGCTGCACGAGGCCGATGCCCTTAACGACCGGACGATCTATACCCATCTGGACTCCCATCTGACAACCCCCGGCGATCCACTGGTCCCGTTTCATCCAACCAATACCAACCTGCTGGGCGAGGACAACGATTCGGACGGACTGTCCGACTACTTTGGCGTGCCAACCACCAATGATGGCGGCAGCAATCCGGTTGACGAAGACCTGATCAGCTATGTGCTGGGGGTCAGCTTTGGCACGATTGGTCGCGACTGGCGACCACGTTACTTTGAAGTCCCGGAAACCAGCGGTACACCGTACGTCTGGAAGCTGGGTGACATTACCTATTCGACACCGGTTATCGCCGGCGCGCCGGACCTGCGGTTCGACTTGTCACCGTACGGGGATACCAGCTATAGTCCGTTTTTTGATCAGTATCGCACGCGTGAAACGATGGTTTATTCAGGCTCCAACGGCGGGATGCTGCACGCGTTCTTCCTGGGCGAATTCGTCAACGGTGATGATGGAACAACCCCCGCATGGACCGAGGAAGCCCGCTTCGAAGATTCCGTCAGCTACGATCGTGGCGAGGAAGTCTGGGGTTTTGTCCCCCGCAGCGCCCTGCCCCACCTGCAATGGCTGAAAAACCCGGATTACGAAAACTGCCATACATATTTCGTCGATCTCAATCCAACCACATTTGACGTGCCGATGTTTGACGACTTGGTCGATGACAACGGTGATGGCGATATCGACCACCCCAACCATTGGGGAACCATCCTGGTTGGCGGAACCCGTCTGGGCTGCCGCGCTGGCAACTTCGGATACTACGCGGCAGAATACGGGCCATCCTACTTTATCCTGGATGTGACAATTCCGAATGATCCGCAACTGGTCTGGGAATGGACCGTTCCCGATGGCACATACGCCACCCTGGAACCACGGATTGCCCGGGTCGCCGATGACAATGGCGATGCCAAATGGTTCATCGTTTACGCATCCGGTCCGGACGAGACAGGTCCCCCCAATGTCATGAACGATGCCTACCACTATTCGACGAGCCTGACATCGTCGACCATCTACGTGACCCGGATCGACGAAGGCCCTGCACGTGACGCGGGTAACCCCAGTTACGATGCCCAGACTGAAGAATACGAAATCGGTGCCCTTAACACCGGCGCGGATGAGTCAGAAAACGAATTTGTGACCCAGATCATTGCCGTCGATGCGGACCGTGACTACAGTGTCGAAAATATCTATTTTGCGACCTCCAAGCGGAACAGCAGCGATGATTACGATGGGCGGATCCTGCGCCTGGACACAAAGTCCGGCGACCCCGATGGGGCCGACCACAGCAAATGGGAATTGAGCGTCGCCTTTGAACACTTTGGCAACGACCGTGGCGATTTTAACGCCGGACTGCGCACAATCGTCGATATCGAAACGGACGACCTGTGGGTCATCGCCGGCACAGGTCGGTACTACGATGCTGACGACAAGGGCTATGACGAACAGCAGCACTTCCTGGCGTTCAAGGATGACTGCAACGGCGTCCTCGGCTGTACGGATACGTATGACCTGGCGGACCTGGCTGATGTAACCGGTTGCATCGCCGACGATTTCAGCGCCTGTTCAGAGGCCTCATATGCAGATGTCCGGACACTGGTCAACGCGGCCCAGGGCTGGTATTTCGAACTGGAACGGGACAGGGAACGACTGATTACCCGCCCTGCCGTCCAGGCCCAGACGATCCTGTTTTCAACGTTCACACCGGACGACGATACGACCGGTTGCGGCACAGGCCCGGGTGAATCATATTTGTATATCGTTAACCTGAAGACCGGTGTCCTCTATGAAGAGTCCCAGAACCAGGGTGCCGGGGTCCAGGCCCCAACCAGTTACGGCGCCAAGGCCCTGGTCGGTAGCTCGCTAGGCGAGGTCAAGGTTGTCGAGAATCCATATATCACAGAACCCCTCAAGGGCTTTCATAACGTTTATCATCCGGTTGTGTCCCGCTAGTTTAGAACCACAGCCGACTTAGATGGAAAGGCGGTGCCATCAGGCACCGCCTTTTTTGTTGTCCATTCCCGAATAAAATCCCGGACCGTTTTGTAGTAATCAAAAACCATTGCGCCCTGGACCAAACAATCGGTAGGCGAACAACTGTACGCTGAGATACAATATCGATCTCCAACAACCATCGACAGGACCCATAGACCCGTGTTATTTCGTTACCCGGAGGACCGCCTCCCGGTTTTGATCATTGCCACATATTCAGTTGCCGACCTGCTCGTATACCTGACCGTCGATTCATTGCCCTTTTTGATCGTCTGGCTGTTGCTGGGAATCGTACCCAAGGCCAATATCGGTGCCTGGACCCATCACCACCAGCACTGTTTCACGTTTCACGCCGATCTCCCCAATCGCGCCCTGGAAACAATGCACTTTTTCCATGTCGGGATTTCGACCCATTCCTGGTGGCTGCATCACGTCCTGGGGCACCACAAGAACTATCTGGACCAGGATTTGGACGAGTCACGTTGGAAAACCCGCGACGGACGAATTATGGGCGAATGGGAATATACGTTCAGTGTCGCCGGAACGGC
>JBFJWU010000413.1:0-3347 GCA_041623475.1 bacterium
CCAGGGTGGCCGCGGAACCCAACTGGAGCCCGCTTTGGCAGCGATAATCAGGCATTGGCAACATTTTACGCCGGTCATTGCAGGGATCGCTTGCGCTATCCGGCTCCACTCGAGGTTGACAGGTCCTTTGGCGAACTATTTTGGTCAATGGACCAGGCGCACCGCATCTAACGGGGATCGTATGATAATGAGAAATCTGATTCAATCGATGGGGTGCCCAACATGACAACAGTATTCGAATCACCAGCAGCTATGTTGGACAACGTTGGTACCACGATGGGACCGACGGACTGGCTGGCTATGGAGCAGGACAGGATCAACCAATTTGCTGATGCGACGGAGGACCACCAGTGGATTCATGTTGATCCGGAGCGTGCCAAAGATGGTCCGTTCGGGGCGACCATTGCCCACGGGTACCTGACCCTGTCGCTGGCCAGCTTTTTCCTGCCGCAGCTGATGCGTGTAGACGGTGTGAAGATGGGGATTAACGTTGGGCTGGACCGTGTCCGCTTTACGGCGCCGGTCAAAGTGGGTGCGCGAATCCGCGGTACGGGCGAAATCGTCAGTGCAGAGGAAATCAAAGGCGGTATCCAGGTTGTGACTCGCGTTACCGTGGAAATCGACGGTGGCGACCGCCCGGCGTGCGTGGCCGATACGATTTCCCGATATTATCCTGAAGACAGTTGAGCGGCACGCTGGCAAGCAGCTTGCCGGCCCGGTCCGGGGTACCGGTTGAAGAACGTCAGAGGAAGGAGCAAACGGGTGGACGTATCTGCGCAGGTCAAGATCGCGGCGCCGAATGACCGGGTCTGGTCAATCATTACCGATTTCGAAAATTGTGCCAGGACGATTTCCGGTATCAAGGAGATCAAGGTCCTGAATCGACCGGACAATGGCATTGTTGGATTGAAATGGCAGGAAACCCGCGAGATGTTTGGCAAGGATGCGACCGAAACGATGTGGATTACCGATGCCGAGGATGGCCGGTTCTACCAGACCAGGGCCGAAAATCACGGCGCGATTTATGTCAGCCGGATGTCCGTCGAACCGGAGGGCGATGGCTGCGTCCTGACCATGTCGTTTAATGGTTCGGCGCAGACAATATTTGCAAGAGTCATGATGGCGCTGACCGGTTGGATGATGACCGGGCCAATGAAGAAATTAATCCAGAAAGACCTGGACGATATCAAGCTCGCGGCCGAAGCCGAATAGGCAGTAGACCCTGAAATTTCAACCAGCGCCAAGCCGCTGGCTAGAGGTCCGAAACCTGCAGGTTCAATGGATTGGTCGTCGCGTGCGATTCTTCGTAAACCCTGAAGACGCCGGCGTCGACCTTTAGCAGGTCGTCCAGGGCAGGTCGTCCGCGTTTTCCAGAAAATTCTGCGTCAACGATCAATCGGCGTTCCATCCAGATTGAACCCAGTTCTTCTGTCGAGGTTTCGATCACGGTTCGTGACCGTTCCGCAATCAGTCGGGCGACCTCGAGGATGCCGGGCACGGATTCGTGTTCGAGGTTGCCAATCAACACGGGTCGATTGCCGGAATCGGAGGTTACCCGGGAGCGCAGGGCGTGCTCGATGCGTTCGACCAGAAGGCGGGGGTCGAATGGTTTGGCAAGGAACCCTGTTGCACCGACCCGGTAGGCATTGATCCGGCTATCGATGTCACCCATTGCGGTCAGGAAGATGATCGGATTTTCAAATCCAGAGTCCCTGGCCGCGATGCAGAATTCGCGTCCTTCCAGTATTGGCATCCGAATGTCCAATATCAGAAGGTCCGGGACCTCCGCCTCGACACGCTGCAGGCCCTTGATGGGGTCCGGTTCGGTTTCAACTTCGTATCCGGCAGCGGTCAGTTTCGTTTGCAGAACCGCAAGCAGTTCCGGGTCATCATCAACGGCAAGAATTCTAGTCATCATGCTCCTCGTTTGGTCACCTATTTCGTCGTTCGTCGGTCGGTTCAACCTCGCCAACAATCAAACTGACGGGTCGCTGGGCAATTACTGCCTGGACGCGACCAGCAGGTCCTGGACCGCCGTGCCAATCTGGCCGTGTTCATCATACAGAATCGATCGGGTTTGGCCGATCCCTGACTGATTGGTTGTGGTCGTTGCATCCAGGCAAATCCATTCGCCAGACGGGTATTGGTGCAGGTGAACCGTCAGGTCCGGGTTGACGAACGTAAACTGATTAATATCGAGCACGCTGCTGACGCCGTTGCCCGAGTCTGCGGCGGCCATGACGCGCTGGAGGGGGGATGCCGGTTCGCCCTGGACAACGTCGCATTTCATGCGAAACCAGACTGTTGCGGGCCCCGGTGCAAAGGATCCGGACGCAAACCTGAGTTCCATCGTTTCGTGATATCCCGGCCGGTCGGCAAAGAACGGAAACGGGTTTTCGGCAATACCGCCTGGGTGTGCGGGAACAGGAAACCCCGGGTCCGGATGGTCGGCACCGGTTTTTCCATAACGAATTGCAACCACGTGGGCGACCGCCAATAATTTCCCGGCGCCGTGCAGTTCGGACCGCAAGGTACGCACCGCCCGGCCCGTGTGCTCGTCCTGGATCCTGACAACCAACCGGCCGATCGGCACCGGGCGAACAATATCAATAGTGATTCGTGCGATGTGAAAGCCGGGATCGTCCAGGTGCTTCTCGACCTGGCGGGCGATCAGCGCCGACGGCGGACCAGCGTGTTGGTGGTCGAGGCTCCAGGGGCCTCGCGTCAGTTCCGTCGAGTCAAATTCGCCGTCGGAAACCTGTTTGAAATAGTGGGGCAACGTCAATCCCGGTTCAATCCGCCCGACAGAAATGCCCGGCTCTGTCCATCATTCTCCACATGTTGGCATGGATCTGATATGGTTTCGCGAACGGGCAGCGAATCTGCCTATCCGGATGACTTCGCCTTCTTCTTTGACGTGGTCGGCCCCTGTTTCGGCACAAAACGACGGTCCTCGACCAGCTGCAACAGGTCAAAGGAGCTGATGATGCCGACAACTTTCTTTTCGTGGGTGACCACGACGTGATGAATCCTGTTTTTTCGCATCACCCTTGCTGCAGCTGAAATATCGTTGTACTGCGGGATTGCGGTTACCCCTGGTGTCATGATTGTCGATATTTCCTTGTTGCCGTCGAGGTCAGGGATCAAGTCAGTTGCAGTGACGATTCCGACGGGGGAGCCGTCTTCGTCGACGACGGGCACGGCGCTGATGCTGTTTCGTTCCATCAATGCCCGGACGTGGTTGATCGTGCGCCATGATTCGGCAACCATCACCAGTTCTGACATCAGGTCGGCAATTTTTACATTCATGTTTCGGCTCCGTGGTGTCTCAGTGATTATCGCCAAAG
>JBFJWU010000414.1:0-3343 GCA_041623475.1 bacterium
CGAGAACCAGGCGCCCCATGGTGACCTTGGTTTTGACATATCCCAACGGGTCGTCGGGAAACCCGAATTCGTCAAAGGCCAGGATCACGTCGCCGCGGATCTGATCGACCTTGTTTTTCTCGCGGTCGTAAAAATCGCGGGGGAACAGGTCCAGGAACCCCGCAATAATAAACTGTGGGTTCTGGACCGGCATAAAGAACTCTTTTTCGGCGTTATACATGGTTGCCGAGTCAAAGCACGTCGCGTGGTCGTCCAGGGCGTCCGCAGCCATTTCGGCGTAGTCATAGCCCAGGGCGATGGTTTTTTCCCAGCTGTTGTCCTTTGTAATTTTCGGACCGACAAATGTGACCGGCGTGGGTGACCCCGAGACCATTGATACCGGGAAATATCCGGTTTCTGCCTTCCCGTCGATTGTCAGGGTGGTCCACGTGACCGCTTCCATCACCTCGGTCAAGCGATTGCCGTCGTCGTCGCGTTCCCAGATGGGTACATCGGCCGGGCCGAGGAGGCCGCCGACAGAACCGATGACGTTGACACCGATCGAACCGGGGTACAGTTGCTCCAGGCGGTCACGCAAAAACGCCGGATAATCGCCTGTCGCGTGCAGGTTGGCCCACCACCGGGTTTCCGGATGACTGTGGGTATTGACGGCCGTACCGATGACAGAGCCATCAGCCCGCCGGAATTGCCAGGTGTTGATGTCGTGGTTGGCCACAATGGGATCACGGCTGTCCCACTCATACCCGTCCATCAACCACGCGCTCATCCCCGGGGCATCGGCATTGTCGGGCGTGCCAGCGCCGGATTTGTCGAATGCCGTATAAAAATACTCGGGCGGGATTTCGTCAACAACCGGGTTAAAGCCGCTGTCCCCTCGCGCCAGGCACAACGACGCCGGTTCCAGTCGTTCCCTGGCTTCTTTTAGCGCGGCCGCCGTCTGGGACCTGACGTGGGCCAGGAAGCGGTCATTTGCGCCGCTGACAATTGGCGCTTCCAGATCACTGCTGGCATACGGACCCCACTGACCCATTAGATCCGGCGCTTCGTGATTGTGTGTCGACGCGACGATCAGCGTGTCAAACCGAACACCGTCAGCTGCCAGGGCGTCCTGGATTCGTTCCACTTCAGAGTAGTGGTAACCGACCGAATCGATGATCGCGTAGGCAAATGTCCGGTCGCCGACGCGGATGACCGATGCAACAACTTCGACAGGATCGTTGACACCTCGGGCGGCACGACTGTTGTCAAATCCCGCCAGCCAGGCGGCATCAAAGACACCATTGCCATTGGTATCATTGAACGGTTCCAGGCACTCCGGCCGGCCGCTGGCCGGGCCAGCGGGCTCATACGGGCAGCCCTGGAAAAACTCGTCACCAGTAACAACGCGGGTCGAACCATCCGGCAGGGTTTCAGTCCGGACCGGGTAAATGTCGTCGAACGACTCGAAAAACTGATCAAAATTGGCCTGGCTGACCAGTACTTTAGTACTGAATCCGACTTCGATCGGTCCACTGTCGGAAAACGATTCAGGTGGCAGCGGATCGTTGTTGACACAGGCGGTGGTCGCGATGGCAAACACCACACAACCCATCCCAATGATCGGTTTCGTTCTCATGTGGCACACAATAACAAACGAACCCGGGCCACACAATAGCTGCAGTCCGGCTGGAACCAGGTGCGATTATCTGATTCCCGGCGGCAAAAACGGTACAATCAACGGGACCACCGCAAAGACTCGTTTCCGAGCGTCCAGTTCGGAATTTTCATGGATCAAGACAACCCACGAATCGCAATTTTTGACTCGGGGGTCGGCGGCTTGACCGTGTTGCGCGAACTTCGTGCCACGTTTCCAGACGCAGATTTCCTTTACCTGGGTGATACAGCCCGAGTCCCGTATGGCACCAAGAGCACACAGACGGTGTGCCGGTATGCCGTCGAGGCCGCGACGTTCCTGCAGCAATTTGACCTGTCAGCGATGGTCGTTGCGTGCAACAGTGCGTCGGCGGTAGCCCTTGATGATGTTGTGACTCGGTTTCCCGGCCTTCCGGTGTTTGGCGTAATCGCCCCCGGTGCCGCGGCGGCTGCGGCGGCGTCGCAAACGGGCAAGATCGGCGTCCTCGGTACCGAAGGAACGGTTCGCAGTAATGCATACAAACAGGCGATCAATGCCATTCGCCGTGATGCCGTTGTCTGGCAGCAGGCGTGCCCATTGTTTGTGTCGCTGGCGGAAGAAGGGTGGGTGACCGGTGATGTGCCGATTCTTGTTGCCAGGCGATATCTGGAGCCGCTGCTGGAACAGGGGATTGATGTCGTCGTCCTGGGATGCACGCACTATCCCTTGCTGCGGCAAGTCATCCAGGATGTCGTCGGCCCGGACGTCACGGTCGTTGATTCCGCCGGACCGCTGGCACTGGCATTGACCGAAAACCGCCTGCAAGGCCGAAGCAGGGAACATGGGCTGAAGGTTTTTACAACCGATGATCCGGCCCGGTTCGTGGCCGTTGGCGAATCATTCCTGGGCAGCTCGCTTGGCAGTGTCAGCCAGATTTCACTGGAGCCCGTATCGTGAGGCTGCCGTGGATCGTCGTTGATTTGCTGGTGTTTCTCAACATGAGCCTTTTGTCGATCCCGATTTATGTGGTCGGGCCATTCGAAAAGCAGAAAAAATTCAGTGATTTCATTACCCGAACGTGGATGGGGTCAATATTCCGATTGACCGGTGTCACAAATCCGCCCGAGCTGGAGGGGCAGCTTCCAGGTGCGGGGCCGTACATTGTCATGTGCAACCACCAGAGCCACCTGGACGTTGCCTTGTTGATCTGGAAAGTAAAGTTGAAGTTGCGGTTTGTGGCCAAGCGCGAACTGCTGTTTGTGCCTGTATTCGGATTTACCATGTGGGTCCTGGGACACATCACTGTTGATCGGCGCAACCGCGAACGGGCGATCGAAAGCCTGGAGCGCGCAGCCGAGAAGATTCGCGGTGGCACCAGCGTTCTTGTTTTTCCCGAGGGCACGCGAAATAACGGGCCTGACCATGACCTGTTGCCTTTTAAAAAGGGCGGGTTTATGCTGGCCATTCAGTCGGGTGTCCCGATCCTGCCGTGTGCCATCGCCGGTACCGCCCGCCGTTTTCCCAAGGGCAGCCCCAAAGCGACACCCGGTCCCGTTTGTTTCCGGTTTGGCGATCCGATTCCGACCGATGGCCTGGGCCCCGACGACCGTGATCAGTTGATGGCCCGCGTTCGCGCGGAAATCGACCAGTTACGGAAGCAGGCGCTGCTCGACCTGAATGCGTACGAGGCAGAACGTGCCTGACTGGCTGGCAGCGGTGCTGTTAGGGACG
>JBFJWU010000415.1:0-3337 GCA_041623475.1 bacterium
GGTGGCGATCTCCGGCAACGGCAGCAAATTGTACATGACCCGAATGGAATTTCCCGGTTTCATCGCCGGCGACCATCGACTGGAAACCTATGATCTTGCCGATCCGGATGCACCGGAGCTTGATGAAGCAGGCTCGGAAACGACAACGGCGATCCTGCTGGGCGTCGATGTGGATGCGGCCAACGATATCCTGATAGTCCAGGCGATTTTCGAGGGCTACCGGCGTTACGATATCTCCGGTGCGAACCCGGCATTGACCGGCATTGGGGCGTCGGATGCCGAATACGGTTTTGCCCTGGAAAACGGTCTGATGTATGTGGCCCGCTCGGAATCCATTGATGTCTGGAACGTCAGCGGGGCAACCCCCGTTGACACGGGCCGGGGCGCGCAATTCACAGGATCAGGGATGTACGAATCCAGTAACCCCCAGGCAGCCGAAACCAAGCCCTATGTCAACGGATCGATCGTCTACAGTGCCGGGGATGAGGGGGTCGCTGTTGTTGACCTGTCTATTCCGGCAACACCGGTTACCATCTCGACCTACTTTTCCAAGACCGCGTTCAGCGGCGATGAGGGTATCCAGTATGATGCCGTCGGCGGCTCTGCCGGTGCCCTGTACGCCAGTGTCGGTGACCAGTTGCATGTCTATGACATCAGCAGCAGCGACGCGATCAAGTCGTCCCAGCACCGCCAGTATCGACACTACCAGGATCTGGCAATGGCCAATGGGTTTATTGCGTCGGCCGAAGGCTTCGATGGTGTTGCAGTTTATGCCCTGGAATCGGCAACTCCCCAGGAACTGTCGCGGACCGCTGCCCGCAGCAGCGGCGGTCGGGCTGTATCAGTCGAGTGGTCGTTCCGGCAGGGGCGGCCGCTGGTTTATGCCGGTTTCGACAACCCTGCGGAAATCGTGGTCCTGGACCTGTCGGACCCCAAGTCACCGGTGACCAGCCAGATGATGGCGCCCCAGACCCATGTGTCGCTGGTGGACCTGGCCATCACCGACAAGGGCATCGCCGCGATCCTCAACCAGCCGGACGGGGCGAATTACCGGATCGACTATTATGACGCGTCGGCCAGCCCGACAGCGCCGACATTGTCGACTTCCTGTGGCACAGAAATCGGCATCGACTGGCCGCTGGAGCGCGCCCGTTTTGTCAATGGGCACCTGCTGGTCGTCAATGACGAACGTCCGGCCACGCTGGATCCGGATGTCGCATGCGGTGCGCAGTTGCAGGACACGGGCAATGCACGTTTCCACAGCGACATCGTCTTTGCGGGTGGCCGTGCCTATGGATTCCGGGGCAATGCGCTCTATTACCAGGGCATTTCCGATCCAGCCAGCCTCGTTGACGATGGAAATGCTGTCCTGCCCGGGGTTAATGCGCCGGTCGTGGGCCCCAGTTACGAAGGAAGTTACCTGTACGGTTTCGCCACCGAGGGACTGGCGGTCTTTAATACAGAAAATGATACGGCGACGCTGGCGGGCCTGGGGCCTGATTCGGTTGGTGGCGTCAATTTCCAGGACCCGACGGATCTGGTTGTTGACGGCAACTGGGCTGTGGGTACGACCGAACGCGATGGGCTGCACGTCTGGCAGATTGCCGACCCGTCCCGGCTGGAAGTCGCCAGCGGGCCTGTGACAGGCAACAGTACCGGTGGTCTGCAGCTGGAAGTCGTTGGCCACCACGGCTACTTTTCCGATGGCGACATCATGACGGTCTATGACTTGCGTCCGGACGACGAAGACGATCCCGTCGCCGTTGGCGCAGCTGCCCCCGCTGGCAATATCTATAACCCCCAGAGGATCGATTCCGCAGCCGCCTGGCAGCAGGCTGTGGTCTTTGTTGACAACGATACCTTTCGCGTATTCAGCGCCAATGATCCGGCGGACCCGAAGCTGCCGGCGTCGCTGACCCTTGGGGGCAGCGTCGGCGAATACGAAGTGATAGGCGAACGGATCTATGCGATCCACGGTACAAACCAGGTGGACATTGTCGGCCTGGACAACGGTGGCCCAACCAGCCTGTCCACCTACACCCTGCCCACCGGCAAGACCGGCTTTATTGCGGCCTCCAACGGGTATGTCTTCCTGGGCACCGACCCTGACAACGATTATGCGTTTACATCGATCCTGGTACTGGACGTCCGTGGTGATGAGTTTGCCGAGGTCGGGTCCGTCGCCATCGGCGGGATTATCACCGGGCGGGATCTGGATGCCCGCGGACAAAGGCTGTATGCAGCACGCCGGTCGTTTGAGCTGGACCAGGCGGTTCGTGCCTATGACCTGACGCCGGTCTTTGAAGGCAGCGGCCTGCCCCAGCAGTTGTCAGAGCAGGAGGTCAGCGGGCACAGCCCAATGGAGCTGCACGGCGGCAATATATTTATCGCCGAGGGGGCCATTTGGCTCGATTATTCGGACCCGGTTGCACCCCTGCTGCTGCACAGTGTGGCCGAGGAGAACACGAACCTGTCGTCGATCCGGATCCGCGGTCCCCATGTCTTCGGCCAGGACAGCCAGGACGGGCTGATCCGTTACAACCTGGAGTAATCGCAGTCGACTGATTGCGGTTGCCCACGTCTGCCACAGCCTTTACGATGACTTTCAACGGTCTGTCGTGTAAAGGAGTCGGACTGTGGACCAGCCCATTGACCTGACAATCAGCGATGACGGCGTTGCGACAATTACCATCAATCGACCGGAGAAACGTAATGCCCTGTCGACCGATGTGCTGGAGGCCATGATCGACGGCTTTCGTGCGGCAGACAATGATTCGCGCACTCGCGTCGTGGTCCTGACCGGCGCCGGTGACAAGGCGTTCAGTGCCGGTGGCGACCTGGAGAAATTCCTGGCTGAAAATGAATCGACGCCTGGTAAGCAGGGCGGCCGCTTCGTCGAACTGTTTGAAACAATCGGGACCCTGGGTGTACCCGTGGTCGGTCGGATCAACGGTCATTGCCTGGCTGGTGCCTTTGGGATCGCCCTGGCGTGCGACATACTGGTCAGTACGGACGACGCGACGTTTGGAACGCCGGAAATCCTGGTGGGATTGTGGCCGATGATGATTACGGCGCTGATCCAGCGCAACCTGCCCCGCAAACTGGCGACCGAACTGATGTTGACGGGGCGGCGACTGTCTGCAGCCGAGGCGTTGGACGCCGGTATCATTAACAGGGTTGTTGCGGCGGATCAGCTGGATGCGGCGGTCACCGAGTTGACCGCAACGCTGGCCAAACATCCACCGGCGGTCATTCGCGCTGGCCGGGCAGCGTTGTACGAGCAACAGGATATGCCGTTTGTCGAAGCACTGCGGTACCTGGAAGCCGAACTGCGCAA
>JBFJWU010000416.1:0-3333 GCA_041623475.1 bacterium
CCGGCGCTGACCAGGTGGCCATCCAGCAGGATGACGACGACTTCAGCGCCGCGACGTTTGTCGGTTATGCGCCGGAAAAACCCTTCACATTGACCGGGGGCAATGGTGCCAAGGTCATCTGGGTGCAGTATCGCGACGATGCGGGCTATACAACAACACCTGTGTCCGATACCGTTGTCCTGGACACGATTGCACCGGTAGCTGGCGGGACGCCGATTGAAATCGCGGGCGGTGCCGTTGCGACCGCCGACCGCCTGGTGACCATCACGTTGGACGCCAGCGGTGCTGACGAAATGCGAATCAGCGAAAGCCCGTCGTTTGCCGGGGCGAGCTGGCAGCCATATGCCGCATCGGTCAACTTTACCCTGACCGCTGGTGGCGGCACCAAGACGGTTTACGTGGAATACCGGGATACGGCGGGCAATACCGACGGTCCGTATGACGACAGCATCCTGTTGGACAACGACGCGCCCAGCGGCACCAGTTTCACGATTTCGCAGTCGGTGGTGACCAACGGCACGGTGACCCTGAACCTGAATGCAAATGACGCCGGTGGCACGGTGACGGCGGATGTGGCCGAAAGCCTGGGCTTTACGAGCCCGACCAAATATGAGTTTGCGTCTGGCAGTTTTGTAACGGCCTATACGCTGCTGGACAACAGCGAGGGCCTGCACATTATCTATGTGCGCTACTGCGACGGTGCGGGCAACTGTGCGGGCCCGTTCAGCGCCACCGTGATCCAGGACAGCATCCCACCCAGCGGCAGCATTGCGATTGCCCAGGGTGACCAGACCAACAACGTGCTGGTGACGCTGAACCTGACTGCGGGTGATTCTGGCAGCGGCGTGTCGCAGGTTTTCCTGGCCAGCAGCCAGGCGGCACTGGACACGACAACGCCGACGACGTTTGAAGCGACCAAACTGTGGACACTGACGGGCGGGCAGGGGGCCAATACGATCTGGTATCGGATCGAAGACAACGCTGGCAACCTCAGTAGTGACTACTCCGACACGATCAACCTTGACAGCGTGGCACCAGTACTCAGCAGCATTCAGGTCGCCGGTGGCGTGGCGGCAGTGGCCAGTGCCTCGGTGACCGTATCCATTACTGCCACCGGTGCCGACGAAATGCTGGTCAGCCAGGATCCGGCCTTCAGTGGGTCGGCGTGGGTGCCATACGCCAGCACGGTAACGATCTCTTTGAACGGTGGCGATGGTACCAAGACGGTTTACGCCAAAGTCCGTGATGCGGCTGGCAACGTGGCCGGGCCACTGAACGACACCATTGACCTGGACACGACCCCGCCAACGATCAGCAATGTGGCGATCAACAGTGGCGCAGCGGCAACATACACAACAACCGTGCAGGTCGATACGACCGCATCCGGCGCGCCGGCGACGATGCGGATATCTGACGAGAACGGTGACCTGTACAACGGCGCTTTTGCCGCCAGCACCACGGTAACGCTGAGCGCCGGTGACGGCGCCCGGACGATTACGGTGCAGGCGTGGGACGCGCTGGACAACGCCTCGGCGACCGCCTTTGACGGGATTGTGCTGGACACGGCCAAGCCGACCGGAACGGTTTCGATTAACGGTGGCGACGATTACACCACCAGTCCGTTGGTGACGCTGAACCTGAGTGCCAACGATGTGGGCACGGGGATCAGCGGTGTCCGCATCGCCGGATCGCAGGGGGCGCTCGACACAACCTCGACAACGACCTTCGAGGCGACCAAGATCTGGACGCTGGGTGGTGGGGATGGACTGAAGACCATCTGGGTGCGGTACCTGGATGCGGCCGGCAACGCCAGCGGTGACGTGTCGGCGACGATCGAGCTGGATGCCAGCGCGCCAACGGGGATTGCGGTCGCCTTTGGATATGCCGGCATCGCGACAAATGCGACGCCAATTACACTGGCGGTGGCGTACGACAATGGCAGCGAAATGCTGCTCAGCGAAGACCCGTCATTTGCCAGCGCCAGCTGGATACCGGTGGCATCGCCGGTCAACTGGACGCTGTCACCGGGCGACGGTATCAAGACGATCTACCTGAAGGTCCGTGATGCGGCGGGCAATGTGGCCGGTCCGGTAACCGATTCCATTGAACTGGACACGACACCGCCAACGGTCAGTGCCATTCGGCTGAATGGCGGCGCGGCATATGCGAATTCGCTGACGCTGGGACTGGAAGTCTCGGCCATCGGCGATGCGGAATTCATGATGGTCCTTGACGATCTGTCAGATTTGTCTAACCCGGCGACGCAGTTTGCAACAGCGGTCTATGTCGGTGCCTTTACTGAAGTGACCCAGATTACGCTGAACCCGGGCAAAGTTGGCCTGCGGCAAGTGCTGGTCATCGTTGTCGACGAACTGTTTAACTCCTCGGGTGTCGAAGTAGACGATATTTTCATTGATGTCACGGCACCGACCGTCGGCATCTCGATTGACGGTGGCGCGGCGGCGACAGTAACCAACGCCGTAACCCTGAACCTCTCTGGCTTCGACGATGAGTCGGGGATGAAGAGCGTCAGGCTGGGCAACAGCCTGGCCGAAGTCACCCAGGCGCTGGCGGTGCCGTTTGAGGCCACCAAGGTCTGGACGCTGGCCAACTGGCTGCCGAATATTGAAGAAAGCCGCGAGGTCTGGGCAATTACCGTTGACCAGGCCGGCAACGAAAGCGACCCTGTCAGCGATACGATCTTGCTGGATACCGATGTGCCGAGTGGCCTGTCGATACTGATCAATAATAATGATGCCCTGACCGCCAGCAACGGTGTCACCCTGGCGATCAATGCCGGTGGCGGTACGGAAATGCTGGTCAGCGATGACCCGGCATTTGCCGGTGCGGCCTGGGTACCGGTGGCCACGGCGATGAATTATACGCTGGCGGGACTGGACGGTGAAAAGACCGTCTACCTCAAGGTGCGCGATACGGCCGGGAATATCGGTGGACCGGTCAATGACACAATCGAACTGGACACGACGCCACCGGGGGGCTTGAGCCTGAATGGTCCGCTGGCGTCCAGCAGCGCGACGGTCAGCCTGTCGCTGACAGCATTTGATGTGAACGGACCGATCCAGGTTCGTCTCAGCGAGAATCCGGACTTTACGGGCGCCACCTGGCAGGCATTTGCCGCGTCGATGGCGTATGCGATTACCACCGCAGGCGACGGTGCCAAAACGATCTTTGGCCAGTTTCGCGACGGGGTCGGTAATGAATCGATCAGCCTGACCCACAGCCTGGTCCTCGATACCGTCGCACCACAGGACCCCTCAATCTCGATCCAGGAGGGTGCCTACACGACTGTCCAGGGCTTGACACTGCAATTGA
>JBFJWU010000417.1:0-3330 GCA_041623475.1 bacterium
ATCGGTCCAGGATCCAGACGCCGTAGCTGAACCCGTCAAACAATACAGAGCTGAAACCATCCAGTCCTGCGACTTCGGCAACTCGACTGGCCGCTGCAACCGGAAATGTCCAGACCGAAAATATCGGCACCCCAACCAGGTTTGCCAGGGGCGACACCAGCGATACCGATGTAAACCCCAGAAGAAACGGCGCCGTTCCCGCTCCTGGCAGAAAGGCAACGGCAAGCCAGCGCAGCCGTTCCGGCAGGACAAACAGTGGTGTCAAAAAACAAACGGCGGCAATGCTCATCGCGAAACCCGTCGTCATTGTAATTGCCGGGAAAACGGCAACCAGCAAAAGGACCGTGGCAATCAACAGATGATCCCAGTGGACACGCCGCTGGATGACACGACGGACAACGACAGCAATCGTGATCAGGGCTGCCGCGCGCACTGCTGAAGGCGGCAGTCCCGTATGAGCCGCAAATACCCAGATTCCCGCCAGTGACAGCGCAATGGACAGATTCGTTGTGATCGGTGCCGGCACAACTGACGCGATCCGCCAGGGAAGAATTCGAATGCCGGCCCGGGCAATGAGATAGATAACCACAAAGACAATTCCCATATGCAGGCCGCTGATCGCCAACAGATGCCCCAGCCCGACCTGGCGTAATCGGACTGCGGCAGGAATGGCCTGCCAGTCGCGGCCGGACAGTGAAATCCCGTCTGTCAACGCCAGTTGCAGCAGGCGCAACCCGCCATAATCGGATGTATCCGGCGCCGGGACCGCGATCTGGTAGCCATCTGCAGGAAATTCGGCATTGGCCCAGGGGCACGCCCCGTGGCCGCGAGGCTCGATCCGAAACCAGGTCCTTGAACCATCTGCCGGAAGCCGCGCCAAGGTCGCCCGGACACACGTTGGAAAGCCCACCGGCCGGGACCCGATTCGGATGACTGCGGTATAGACGTTGTCGACGGGATTCAATCGTGCCGACGTAACCTGCCCCGACACAATTCCGGATTTCGCAGTAGTTGCCACGGCCCGGGGTTGGCCAAGTCCGTCGGGATGCAACCAGCCAGAAACAGACACCAGCACCGCCAGCAGGCCAAGGAAATGGACGAGGCGCTTCAGTCCACTGTCGCCAGAATAGTGGTTCCGGATTGTCAACCAGGCAGCAAACACAACGCTGCTCGCCACCGCCGGTACGAGCCCGCGGTGAAGAACGTACAGGAACAACGTCGCCGGACCGGCCGTCGCGGCGAACCTGGTTCGATTAACCCGAAAATTCATTACTGGCAATCGTAACAAAAAAAGCCGGCTGCAGGATGCAGCCGGCTTTGGCCCGAATGATTCCGGAATAAACAGTTCAGGTCAGGTGCTTGCGCCGCCTTCGATCTCTTCAACTGTTTTGTCGAATGCCTGTTTGCGGCTCAGGCGAATCTTGCCGGATGAATCAACATCCAGGACAACAACCGGGAATACATCACCTTCATTGATCTCGTCAGACACAGACCGGATCCGCTCTTCGGCGATCTCGCTGATATGGACCAATCCGTCGGTTCCCGGAAGGATCTCGACAAAAGCACCAAAATCAACGATTTTGCGAACTGTCCCGACATAGTATTCGCCCTTTTGGATTTCTTTGGTCAATTGCTCGATCCGGCGCCGTGCTTCCTGCGCCCCGGCCTGGTTGGCCGAGAAGATCTTGACCAGTCCGTCTTCTTCAATATCGATTTTTGTGCCGGTTTCAGCCGTCAGGGCACGAATCACCTTGCCACCGGGGCCGATAACATCGCCAATCCGATCCTGCGGAATGCGGACGCTGATCAGGCTTGGCGCATACTTGCTGAGTTCTGTTGCTGGCTCGGAAATCGCCTTTTCCATCTCCTCGATGATATGAAGGCGTGCATCGCGGGCCTGCTCCAGCGCATTTGCCATGATTTCCTGGGTAATTCCATCGATCTTGATGTCCATCTGGAACGATGTAATCCCGTCGCGTGAGCCGGCAACCTTGAAGTCCATGTCACCCAGGTGGTCTTCGTCCCCCAGGATGTCGGTCAGGATTATAAAGTCGCCGTCTTCTTCGATGAGCCCCATTGCGACACCGGCAATATGGCCGTTTGTCATCGGGACACCCGCCTGGAACATTGACAGGCTGGCACCACAAACCGATGCCATGGATGAACTGCCGTTCGACTCTGTAATGTCAGATACGATCCGGATCGTGTACGGGAATGCTTCGGCGTCGGGCAAGCCGGGCACAATCGCGCGCTCGGCAAGTGCGCCGTGACCAATCTCGCGACGTCCCGGGGAACGCAGGAACCGGACTTCACCAACGCTGTACGGCGGGAAATTGTAGTGCAGGTAAAACTTCTTGTACACCTCGGTTTCCAGGCAGTCGACTTTTTGTTCGTCGTCACTGGTACCCAGGGTTGCCGCAACAATCGCCTGTGTTTCGCCTCGGGTAAACAATGCCGATCCGTGGGTTCGTGGCAACCAGTCAACCTCGATCTCGATCGGCCGAACGGTTTTCGAATCGCGGCCGTCGACCCTGGTTCCGTCCTTGATCATTCCGCGAACGATCTTCTTTTTCAGGTCTTCAAGGATGTTCTTGACTTCGCCGGAACGATCTTCACCGTCTGCGCCTGTGCCGAGTGCCTCAACAGCCGCTTTCTTGACCTTGCTGTAGGCATCGTAACGCGCCAGCTTTTCTTTTGTGCTGGCAGCAGCCCGCATCTGGTCCGCGAACTGCGACTCAACAGCAGAGTACAGGTCCGGGTCAGGCCCCTGCGGCGGTTCGATGACCCACTTTTCAGGTGCCAGTTCGGCGGCCATTTTCTCCTGCAGTTCGATGATCGGCTGGCATTTGTCCTTGACAAACTCCAGGGCGTCGACGATCTGCTGCTCCGACAAAAAGTTGGCGCCGCCTTCGACCATGACAACCGAGTCACGGCTGACAACGATCGTGGCATCCAGGTCCGAGCCTTCGATTTCCTGAACCGTCGGATTCAATACCAACTGTCCGTCAATCAATCCCACCCGGGCACCGGCAATCGGCCCCATAAACGGGATATCGGAAATGGTCAGCGCGGCTGACGTACCAACAATCGCTGGAATATCCGAGTCATTGACGCCATCGGAACTGATGACCGTCGCAATAATCTGGGTCTCGTGCTGGTAACCATCGGGGAACAATGGCCTGATTGGACGGTCGATCAACCGGCTGGTCAGGATTTCCTTTTCGGACGGACGGCCTTCGCGCTTGAAGAATCCGCCGGGAAACTTGCCAGCTGCGTACTGCTGCTGTTGGTAGTTGACCGTCAGTGGCAGGAAGGGCTGCGGGTTGATGC
>JBFJWU010000418.1:0-3323 GCA_041623475.1 bacterium
CAGACCGAAATCCCGGGCCTGTCTGAGGGCAACCACACGGTTTCGTTCCGGGCCATCGACCGGGCTGGAAACCCCAGCCCCGTGTCGACGTTCAATTGGGGCATCGACATTACCCCACCAGATGCCCCGATCTTGACAAATCCAGTGTGGCCGGGATTTGTGACAAATGTGACCAGTCCGGGCACGTTCCAGTCCACAGGGACTGCGACCGACCCTCCCAGCAATGGCGTCGGCGGAAAATTACGGTTTATCGCTGGATTTTCGTCGTTAACAACCGCAGGCGGAACAACCTGGTTCAACGATGACCCTGGCAATTTTGGGTACAACCTGGGGTCCAGGCCTGTTCTGCCACTCTACGCTACAGATGGATCCGGACCAATCACGGCATCGACAAACTGGACCGTCGACCTGCATTACCAGCAAGACGGGATCTACTATTACGAATTTTACGTTCGCGACGGTGCCTTTAACGCCTCGACCGAGGCAACCAGCTTTACCATTCACCTGGACACAACTGATCCGGTGGCTGGCCTGACGACACCGGTAGAAAACAGTTACGTGACTTCGTTCCCGTCCGTCCTGTCAGGAACTGCAGCAGACCCGGGACTGGCACCGTCCGGTGTCACTTTGGTCGAGATCAGTATGTTCGACGGATTGTTGTACTGGGACGGAACCGGCTTTACCAGCGGATCCGAGATCCTGTTCGCGACGGCCGGCACCGATACGTGGTCATACAGTCACGCCGGTGGTGCCAGTGGCGAATCCGATATTCGCGTCAATATTTACCCCGTTGACGCGGCTGGAAATTCAGTGCAGTACCCGGCCTGGTTTACGCTGGACACGATTGCCCCAGTCCTGACGTTTGATCCCGTAACGACACCGGCATTCGGCGCATTTATCAATGCGGCGCAGGTCAGTACGGTGACGATGGGGGGTGCCTGCGAATCTGGCGCGGGTACCGTCTGGGTTACCGGAGACACGTCGGGTGCCAGCGGCTGCGGCGCTTTCTGGTTGAATCTCCAGGATTTCAGCACTGCGCCTGAGGGTCCGGTCACAGCATATGCAACGCAGACAGACGTCGCGGGGAATACGGCAATCACCAGCTGGACCTTGTTCAAGGACACCATTGCCCCGGCACCCAATGCGATTACCCTGGCCCAGGGCCTGGCAAGCACGTCATCGACGACGATGCCGCTGGATGTCTGGAGCGGTGCCCTGGATGCGGTCACATATTCAATCCAGGGAATAACCGCGCCGATCGCCGGTGCCAGCCTGACCCTTTACCCAACCACGACCGTTACCCTGTCACCCGGCAACGGCGTCCGGGAAGTAACAGCCACGATCTTTGACCTGGCCGGCAACTGGTCAACGGCAACCGACACGGTCATCCTTGACCAGGACCCGCCTTCGATACTGGCCGTCACACTGGCCGGCGGTGCGGCAATCACCAGGGCCACAGTTGTCCAACTGCAGACATTCGCAACTGGTGCTCCGTGGCAAATGGAAGTTACCGGCGCCGTTACGTCATCGCCTGGCTGGCGATCATTCGTGGCCAGCCAGCCGGTCACGTTTGAGTTTGCAGGTTTTACAACCCTGGACATCAGTCCATCGCCAGACAACATTAATGACATGATTGTCACCAGCGATGGACGCATCATCGCGGCCGGTGTTGGCTATGCGTCAAGATTTCTTTCCGCTGCGTACTTCCCCGACGGGTCGACCGACCCATCATGGGGTGGAGACTCGCTTGTCGACCACGACCCTTCCGGATTCAATTCCGATGAAATCCACGCCATTGTCGAACAATCCGATGGCAAGATCGTCGTAGCCGGCCAAAGCTGGATCGGCAACTGGCAATTTTCAATTGCCCGCTACAACCGTAATGGCAGCCTCGATTCCACATTTGGTTACGGTGGGACCAACGTCGTCGACTTTTTCGGTGGCAACGACTACGCCAACGCAATGACTATTGATCCGCGTAGCGGTGATATTTACGTTGCCGGAGAAATCGGCTGGGCCAGCCAGTCGTTTGGCGTCGCCAGATTTGGCAATGATGGATTAATTGATTCCAGCTACGGTACCGGCGGCACAATCGCCGTTGACCTTGACGGACTTTACAATTCGGCGAATGCAGTTGCGATCAATAACGAAGGAAAGCTTCTGCTGGCCGGCGAAGCGGGCCTGGGCCTGGCAGGCTTTGTACTGCTGGAACCCAATGGATCACTGGATGACGGGTTCAATGGTACCGGCATATTGCTGCACGACTTTGGCGGTGCAAACATCATCAACGATGCCGTTTTCGAACCATCCGGCAAAATTCTTGCCGCCGGTTCTGACGGAACGGATGTGTTGATCGCCCGGTTCAATCTGGATGGAACTACAGACTCGGGATTTGACGGTGACGGGAACACGATCTTTGGGGTCGTCGGCGCGGCGACTGGTAATTCCCTGGCGCTGGACGGCCAGAACCGGATTATTGTCGCCGGCACGACAGGCGGCGCGCCGTCGGACTGGTTTGCGGCACGGCTCCACCCCAATGGGGGCCTGGACAACAGTTTTGGCACCAATGGCACGTCCGTTGTCGACATTGGCGGCAATGACCAGGCAACGGCAATAGCGATTGACCAGCAAGGCGGACTTGTCCTGGCAGGCAGTTCGCAAAATCAGTTTGCTGTCGCCCGCCTGTTGCCAAATGGCCAATTGGATACGGCGTTTGCAGGTGATGGTATCAAGACTGCCTACGTCAGGGTGCGGGATGCGCTGTTGAACACCAGTGCACCTGTATCCGACGCTGTCATGGTCGACCGTTTCCCGCCTGGAATTTCCGTTACCAGCCCTGTCGGCCTGACCAGCGCTGCGTCTGTACCGGTCTTTGTCAATGCCAATGACGTCAATCCGGTTACGGCAATCAGTCTCTATGGTGACATCCTGGCGACGGGATGGATTCCGTTTACCAGTCCGGTCGGCGTTACGTTTACCGGACTTGACGGCAATAAACGGGTTCGCGTCAACGTCGTCGACATTGCCGGCAACATTTCGGTAACGTCCGGCACGACAATTGAACTGGACTCGACCCCACCGTCGTTTATTTTCCACGAAACCTATCTGGATTTCGTGACCGGGTTCGCTGCGCCGCAATTTGTAACTGCAGGCGACAACCTTGGAGACAGATTAGGGATATCGGTCGATTCCGGATTTGATTTTGATGATGACCTGACCGAGGACGTGCTGGTCGTCGCTGAACGGGTCGACGGTGCCGGAACTGATCGTGGTGCCGTTTATTTGTTCGACTCCAGCGGCAATGAAATCTGGGAATGGGTTGC
>JBFJWU010000419.1:0-3318 GCA_041623475.1 bacterium
CCATCAGCGGCAAGATCGTCGTCGGCGGCCGGGTTGATCCATTTGCGTTGAACTACCAGTTCGGATTCGCCAGCCTGACGACCACCGGCACCCTGGACGGCACCTTTGGCGAAGGCGGCAATGGCGTAAAAACCGTCTACGCGACGGTTCGCACCGTCGGTGGCGTTCCCAGCGGGACGCTGTCCGATACCGTCACGGTCGACACGATTGGCCCGAATGCGCCTGACACGATCACCGGGACATTTGGCTCAATTATCCTCAGTTGGTCAGCAATCGCTGACGCGGTCGGATACCTGGTCTATTACGACGTTGACCAGCGTGGCCCACCGTATGACGGAACCAGCGCTGACCAGGGGAAAAGCCCACTGTTTGTCAGTAGCTTGACGACTATTACGTTGACGGGGGTCGATGACAATACCAAACACTACCTGGCGGTCAAGGCCGTCGATGCGGCTGGTAACCACAGCCCCTACTCTGCTGAACTGACGCTGACAACACCGGTCGAGGTTCCCGAAATTTTCGCTGTAACCGCTGCATCCGGTGTAACGGCGGTCAGCAGTACGACAGTGACCCTGGACATCTTTGCCTCAGCCGATGCCGTCACAATGGATGTCTTTGGTGATATCACGGTTCCGTTTTCGGGCGCGTTTACGTCATCGACGGTCGTCACGCTGTCTGCTGGAATTGGGAATAAATGGATCTCGGTCATAGTTTATGACAGTGACCCCGATGCATCTATGCCTGTCAGTGACTCAATATTCCTGGACAATGCGGCGGGCTCAGGTGCCTTGGTTACGCCGGCACCTGACCAGTTCACAGCATCATTCCCGGCCGCGATCGCTGGAACCGCATTTGATACGGGTATCGCAGGCATCGCAACAGTCGAATTGGAAGTTTTCGACACCAATCTCAGCCAGTACTGGAGCGGGTCAGCGTTTGACAGCCTGTCGCCGGTCAAGAATCTGGCCACCGGCGGCACCAACTGGAGTCTGGGCGGATTCCCGGCCCAATCCGAAGCTGTCACGACCTACAACATCACGGGTTTTGTCACGGACACACTGGGTAATACGGGCAGTTTTGCAACAGCATTTACGCTGGATGCCGAACTCCCGACGGGAATCGTCTGGCATCCTGCACAAGGTGCTTACTACCAGTCAATGCCAGACCCGGCCACGGGTACTGCCGATGATGGGTTGGGTTCCGGAATCGCCGATGTCAAATTCTTCCTGCGACGATCCAGCGGAGCTTGGTGGAACGGCAGCACCTGGCTGATGGGCCCGCCACTGGCGCAAAACACAGTCGGCACGAATTCGTGGTCGTACAACAACATGCCGGGCACATTCAATGATGCCCTGACGGCGTCGATCCGGGTCCAGGACAATGTTGGCAATATCGCAACCTGGGTCTATACCAGTGCATTTACGGTTGATACGCTACCGCCCTCACCTGTCGCCGTGACCCTGGCCGCTGGTGCGCTGGAAACATCCAATCCGGTTGTCGTGTCGCTGTATGCGCCAGGGGCGGTGACCTATAACCTGACCGGTGACGTGTCCCCCATTATTGGGGCGACGATGTCCGCATCAACGACCGTTACCCTGGTGGGCATTGACGGAGCCAAGAACGTTGTGGCGACGTACTTTGACCTGGCGGGCAATAACGGGGCCGCGGCAGACTGGGTTACGCTGGACACCCTGGCACCAACAGCCACACTTTTTGACGCACCGACTGATCCGTCCAGCGTCACCAGCCTGAACATATCTGTGGGCGGTGCCGACGCTTTTGCCTATCGGTACAAGATCGGCGAAGCCAGCTCGACCGATTGTTCCGTTTCCACCGGATACAGTACCGAAGACACGGTATTTACCAATATTACCGACGATATCTCGGGCCTGGGCGACGTGCCCCTGCGCCTTTGCGTTGTTGCACGGGACGACACCAATAACTGGCAAGGTTTTGCGTCCGCAACAACCCACCAGTGGACCAAAGACACGGGGGTGCCGGCGGTTCTGGCGGTTACCCTGGAAACCGGATTGAGCTCTACGGCGTTTACCTATCCGACCCTGTTGGAGACCTTTGCTTCCGGGTCGCCATTCGAAATGGAAATTACGGAATCCGCCCCGAACGGATGGCAGGCGTATCTGGGAACAATTACCGATTACTCGCTCAGTGGCGCCTTCGGTGCCATTGCCCGTGATTTCAATAATTCGGACGACACCGGCTACGGCCTGATTCGCCAGCCGGACGGCAAGCTGATCGTGACTGGTTACCGGGCCAGCCCCGGCAACGAGGATTTCGCGATCGCTCGCTTCCTGCCGAACGGCACGGCAGATCCGAGTTTCGGGACGGCGGGCACGACTGCGATTGATTTTGGTCCGGCGGCTGTCGAAATCGATCGTGGAACCAGGGGCTACCTCCAGGATGACGGCAAGATCCTGATTGGTGGCGTCGCGTACCGCAACTCCAGCGCTTCGGGCGAAATGACGATCGCCCGCCTGCTGACAGACGGTACCCTGGATCCAGGTTACGGAACCGCAGGCTCGACACATTTTGACTTCGGCCCTGGTTGGGACCTTGCCTGGGATGTCGTTGATCTGTTCCAGGGCACACTGCTGGCGGGCTACGAGGGTTTCTTTTCGCCAAACCCCAACTTCGCAATAGCCAAAGTCGACGACCAGGGCAATCCTGATGCCGCATTTGGCTGGGGCGGCACCAACAGCACCGACTACTTTGGTGCGACCGATGCGGTCTTTGATGCCCTGCAAGTCACGTCAGGCACGATTATCGCCGTTGGCTATGCCACCTGGCCGAATGGCAACAAGGACCTGGCACTGGCCGCATACCAGGAGTCCGGATTTCTGGATCCAACATTTGGCACCGGCGGGACCGTCACGACATCGCTGGGAGCATTGAACGAGGAGATACTGGGAGCGGTACAGGACGAATCAGGAAGAATCGTCGTCGTTGGTCGCACCGGCACAGGCGCGGCCCAGGACTCGTTTGTTGCAAGGTATCTGACCAATGGCACCCTGGACTCAACGTTCGGCAGCGGTGGTGTCGTTACGATGGCTGTCAGTGCGGCTACCGACACAGCAAACGGCGTTGAAACAGACCCAATGGACAGGATCTTCATCGTCGGTGGTGCTTATATAAACGGGGACGAGGATTTCTACATCACCCGCCTGCTGCCGGACGGCACGCTGGACACAACCTTCGGTAACGCTGGAACGACGTTTACTGATGCCGGGATCGGCAATGACACGGCCTACGCGATTCGACTGGCGCGTGATGGCCGCATTACTGTTGCGGGCACGGCGACGG
>JBFJWU010000420.1:0-3314 GCA_041623475.1 bacterium
CGGTAAATGACACAGGGCCAGCCACCCGCCCCAGCGACTGGGCCGCCTGGCTGTAACCTTGAGTGACGCCCTGGGCCTGGTGCCCGGCACGGCTTATGAGTGCAGTATAGGTGGGCGTCAGTAGCGCGTATCCCAGTGATAGCAGCAGGCCCGTTGCCACCAGCTCGGACATCCTGGTAGTCAGGCCCATCACGGACAACGCCACAACCGTCAACACGGTTCCGGCAACCAGCAACTGGAAATCCGAAAATCGGCGGCCCAGTGGGCGGATTCCCCCGCCCTGGGTGAGGACACCAACCAGCCCGATAGCGCCCAACAGGTAGCCGACGGTGCGAGGCCCGCCCCCAAAGCGGTCGGCAACAAAAAATCCGATCGTAGTTTCAAATCCCACACGACCTGCGGCAGACAGGAAAATGTAAACCAGAAACGGAAAAACGATCCGAAACGTTTGCCGCTGCAACGTTCGGTCTGGCGCGCTGACCCTTGGCGGAGGCGTTGCTGGTAAATAGATTCCGATTACCGTTGCGGCAACCAGGCCGATCGCCCCGGAAACAAAAAATGGAATCCGAATTCCTACAGTTGCCAGCACGCCGCCCAGGACCGGGCCACTGACGATGCCCAGGCCGATCGCTGCCCCGATAACACCCATCGCAACCGTTCGTTGTTCTGGTGTGGTTGTGTCGGCAACCAGCGCAAAAATTGCCGGCAGCGCCGCGGCTGCAAAAATTCCGCCCAGGACCCGGGCCCAGACCAGATGGGCAAACGTCTGGCCGAGGCCAAACAGAAGAAATCCGATCGCAAATCCGAAAATGCCGATTACCATTGCCCGCTTTCGACCGGCCCGTTCGGAATAACGTCCCCAGGCTGGTGCCAGCAGGACGCTTGCGCAGGCGTAGATGCTCATCAGGATCCCGGCCTGGATCTCGGACAGGTTCAGTTCACGAATAAAGAATGGCAATACCGGGAACAGAACGCTGATCCCGAACATCAGGAAAAATGCCGCCGAAGCGGACAGTACTATTGGGCGACTGAGCACAGAAATGTCCCGGATCCAGAATCTTAGATGGGAAAGGAATGTCAGGGTACCAGATGCCAGCGTTGTTTCGGAAATCCGAACAGCCCCGGCCACGGTAACATATGGCCATGGTCGATTCGGGCAATTCCTGTTGTTTGTCGGCGGTGGCAATCCCGTGAGCATTGCCGGCCGATATGTTGTGCGCGAGTCTATTGCGCCGATGATCTTTATCCTCGTTTTTGCGACAGCTTTGCTTGTCGCGAACCGGCTGTTGAAGGTCCTGCCGTGGTTATTCGAGCTGCATTTACCTGTCGGTGACCTGGCGGTGATTTTTCTCTGGCTGGTACCCAGCTTTCTGGTCTACGGGCTGCCCATCGCATCCTGGACCGGCTGGCTGATCGGATTCGGGCGCCTGGGAGTTGACGGCGAACTGGCTGCGCTGGCATCCGCCGGGCAGTCGCCGGTCCGCCAGCTGCTGCCACCGGTCGCGGGCGGCCTGGCATTGATGCTGGCGGCGGTCGGTGTCAGTCAATGGGGCTACGGGCAAGGTCGGACGAACTTTTATGATGGTCTGGATCGCCTGGCCAGAAGCGCGGCGACGGGTACGTTGCAGGCCGGCAGCGTTGTCGAGATTCCCGGCGATATCTGGCTGGCAGTAGCTGGCCCGGGCGCAGGGGAAAACGTGTTCCTGGTAAAGGACCCGGATGTTATCATTTCGGTCCGGAAGACTCAGGCCGCGGTTGATGCGCCGGTCCTGACGCTCGACGACGGCATCGCATTTTCGAGAGGTGCGACCGTGCCCGTCTTTACAACTTTTCGCAGTGGTCAGGCAGATTTTCGCCAGGTCGCAGGAAACAAGCGGCGCGGCGGACCGCGCGAGATGACATTGGTGCAACTATGGACCGGATCTGATGATCCGGACCTGGCAACCGAGTTGCACCAGAGGCTTGCCCTCAGCGGTTCGATCCTGTTGGCACCGCTGGCGGCATTTTTTGCGGCTCCGCGTCGCCGCCGCAGTGGTCGGGGTAGTTCCGCCCTGGTTGCGATCGTCGGGTTCGCGCTGTATTACGGAGTGTTTACCGTAGGCAAGCAACTTGCAATCAAAGGTACGGTACCCGTTTGGCTGGGTGTGTGGTCGGCAAACCTGATGTTAAGTGTTGCGGTTGGCTTTGTGATTTTCCGCCGATCAACTCGCCCGGGGATGCCCTGACATGCCTTTGACGCTGGTCAAGGACTGGGTCAGGGTTTGCGCAACGAGCATACTTGTTACCTGGCTGGTTGCGATCACGGTGTTCCTGTCGGTCGACGCATTCGAAAATTTGCGCGAGTACGGCCAGGCGGGTGCACGTTCCGGTGAAATTGTCGTCAGCTTTCTGTTGCGGACTCCGGAATTGATGTTTCAGATCCTGCCAGCTGCAATCTTGCTGGGTGGATTGGTGGCCATGTTCAAGCTGGCACGGGCCCGCGAATTCACTGCGGCAGAAGCATCCGGACTGGGGCCCGGATGGATTTACATGGTGCCTGCGGCTATTGCTGTCGTACTGACGTGCCTGCAATTGATATCCGAGGCGACGTGGCTGCCGCACGCGCGCCTTGTGTCCGACCGGTATCACGCCGAGCGGATCGAACGAAACCCGCTGTCAGCGCCGCGGGCTGTACGCCTGGCAATCCATCAGGGCATCCTTTGGCGTGTCCAGGCAACCGAAGATGTCGGGGTATACCAGTTTGAGTCCTACGGCCGTCGCAACGACGAACTGGTCGTCAGTAGGGGAATTGCCCAGGCCGACGAGGGCGCCTGGAAATTATCCGATGTGGAGCACAGCGTGTTCCCCGGAGCCGTGTCGTTTGCCGCCAGCAGTGGCACCAGTTTTCAACTGCCGTTTCTGCCCGAAGAAGTCAATCCAAAGCGGCCGCAGGAACGACATCTCGGTTTGATTGAACTTGGCAGGCTGGCAGTTCGCAAACAGTCGCTGCGTCAGGATGTGTCACGGCAACAGTTGGCTTTCCATCAACGGCTCAGTTGGGCCATCCTGAACGTGACTGTGATCCTGGCGGTACTGCCATTCGTCCCCCGTCACGGCAGGAAGGCGAGCGCAGCGCTGGGCGTTCTCGTTGCCCTGGCCATTGGTGTCGCCGGTTGGAGCTTGATCGTTGCCGGGGCGGCGATGGCGACGACCTATCGGACGGTCCTGGGGTACTGGTTTCCGCACCTGGTATTGGTGTTGACAGGTGTAGCGGCATCGACAAGAATAAGATCGGTGTTTGGATCTGTCGTTATGCGGATCCCCTCGTAACCGCC
>JBFJWU010000421.1:0-3310 GCA_041623475.1 bacterium
TCGGCCTCGCCGGTGGCGGTTGTCTGATATTCGCGCCCGGTTGTGGATTCGACAACGACATCAAGCAATCCATCGGCCGCCATGCTGGCCAATGTCGGGTACAGCTGGCCCGACGACACTGTCCAGAATCCCGGCATTGTCGTTCCCAACCTGCGACGTACTTGATATCCCGAAATGGGCTGGTCCAGTGCCAATCCCAGGATCACATGGCGCAGGCTCACCCTGGCTTCCGCCCCACAATCATAAACATTGGCGTAAAAATTCCGATCCGTCCCGCCTTGACCAGGGATCGACCGGCTTTTTGCAGAATCCGGCTGACATCAGTCGTTCCGGCAGGTGCCAGCCCAATTCGCTCCATGACCTGCACCGCTGCTCCGGTCAATGCCCCACCAAGCGGTGTCCGCGGAATGCTGGACAAGCTCCAATCCCGTCCTTCCAGAGCCCGATACCATGGCGTTGACGGATCACAATCTGAAGCCAGGTCTCGGGCCTGCAACACATCGAACCCGCTGGCAATCAGGGCATCTACAACCGTTTTATCGGTAACCAGATCAGGCAAACCGTCCCCCTCTTCGATACCGGCTTTAAGCCGCACGTGTTCGGGATTTCCAGCATCAAACAGGTCTGTCAGGACCCACTCGTAGCTGGCAAAAAGTCCACCGGGTTTCAGGAGTCGATTGATTTCGCGAAAAACTGATCGGCGATCCGGGGCATGGCAGGTAGCTTCGATAGCGTAGGCTGCGTCGAACGAGCTATCCGGAAGCGGAACGTCAAGGAAATCGGTGCACAGCGTCTGGCAAAGGCCGGACAGTCCCGCGTCTTCGTTGTACTGGTCACATTTGCCAATCTGATATTGATTAATATTCAATCCGGTTATTTGGCAGCCAAACGTCCTGGCAATCTCTCGCATCGGGCCGCCGACGCCGCAACCGAAATCAGCAACTCGCATTCCCGCCGCAAGCCCCAACTGCAAACCCAGACGCTGTTCGTGTCGCCGCAGCGAGTCGGTGTGGCTTTCGCGTTTGCGGCGCGCCGCAAAATGGAATGATCGCCCCCAGCCAAATTCGTAAAAATCGGTAGCTAGACTGTAGTAGTCATCGACCAATCGCTGATAACCGGCTTTGCGGTCCTCTGCCGTATTACTGTTTGAAAAAAACGACTGATACCTTTTACTGGCACCATCCCCTGCCCGAGAATGCGGGAACGCAAGCAAGCGAAATGAAGCACCCATTGTTCTATCCTTTCCCACGAATCTGGATGACCCGTGCCAACGCCCATAGCGGAAATATTGAAGCGTAATTGTCGTAATGAATTGCGCAGGTCCTGTTGAAAACCCCCGCGTACTCGTCCTGAGTCCACGTTCCGTGAGCGTCCTGCCTGTCCAGCAGAAACTGAACCGCGCGGTTGATCTGCACGTGGGCCCCGTACCCCGCATCCAACAGCGCCAGGATCGACCACGCAGTCTGGACAGGCAGTCCTGACTGGGAACTGCAATACCGGCCTTGCCGGCAGCTATCCATAGTCTCGCCCCAGCCACCGTCTGCCAATTGGGTCGACAACAGAAAGTCCGCGGCATACCGCATTGCCGGATGAGCCGGCCCGACGCCGACAGTGCGCAAACCGTGAACGCCGAACCAGGTACCGTAGGTAAAACAAATCCCCCACGACCCGTACCACGATCCGTCGACGCGTTGGGTTTTCAGCAGGTAACGTCGAGCCCCACGAAGAGCCGATACGATCCGGGGTTGAAGTTCGGGAGCAGCCCTTGGCCTGAGTTTCTGCAATGCCGCGACGACGGAAGCCGTACACTCGGGATAGCTGTAGTCAACGACGATCCCGTCAAATACGCACGCCGGATTCATAAACTCCAACCAACCACCCGCCCTCGCTGGCTCATAGGTGGGCCAGCCACCATCCGGATTCTGCCAATCCAACAAAATGCGGGTCGCGGCATCCCAATCGACCTGGCTGGCTGGCTCGATGCCCGAATCCGCCAAAGCGCTAACGGCCTCTGCCGTACAATCAGCTGTCGGCCATCCTTGCCGTCTGTCCGAAAAGGGCCAGGCACCTTTTGTGCGAAATCGATAGTTCTGCCGACCATCTGCCGGATCCTCATGGATCTGGTTCCGAGCGATGAAATCAACACCACTCTGAATTGCGGAACGTAGTTTCGGTCGACCGTCACATTTAGCGAGGGCCTGAACCGAAAATCCTGTGTCCCATAGCCGGGACGAGTTATAGCCACCAACATCCAACCCTGAATCGGTATGGCGGAGGTACTCATCTATTGTTTCCAAATGGCGACGGAACCGGCGACCACCAGGATCCTCGTGCCAGGCGACTATCATATTCAGGATTTTGTTGACCGGCCCAAGGTTAATGTAGTTTGTTTGTTCGTCTTCCAGGGCGATCAGGGCCCGAACACGATCCAGCGCGATATTGCGCAATCGATCAGGCAACACGGTTTGGATAGCGCCGACTAGACCAAATACACTCCTGGCGCCCCGGTGAAGCGGGACGAACGAGTCGGTCGGGGCGACGTCGTACCTGTGATCCGCCCAGCTGATTTGGTCGTAGGGTCGCAGATAGATTTCGGACCTGATCTTTCGGGTCAGCGCGTCAGTTGGTCGCTGGATTCGGCAGTCGCTGATATAGGACATTGGCAGATAGACCTGGCGCGAATGACACCAGAAATTAGCCGGGTGCAAAGGCAGGCGCGATGGCAACAGCCACAACTCTGCACCGTAGGGAATCAGCCCACTATAAGGATGAAGCCCCAGCATTGCCAGCAGGAATTTGCCCCATGGTGCTGACCTGACCGCTCCACCCTGCGACCGAATCCACGTGCGCGCCTGAACAATCCACCCGGCGTCGGCACCGGATCCAAGCATGCGCGCAACGGCATAGCACGCGACCCCGGGGTACAACTGGCTCGGACCTCCTGCGTACAGCCCCCAACCGCCATCCTCATTCTGCATCGCTTCCAGCCGCCGCCGAATGTCCTCGCGTTCCGATGCGGCAAGACCATGACTGGTTATCAACCGCATCGCACCGTATGTCGGCAGCAGAAATGCTGGTCCGCAATAATCACCGTGCCAACTGCCATCAGGCTGCTGCCTGTCGACCAGCGCGTCTGCTGCCCTGTCCATCGCGACCTGAACCTGATCCAACGAGCCGCGCCGCAGGGCCGGAACGGCGCTCATACGTATCCCCCGGCGGCGACGGGCTGAGAATCCCGGGCCCTGAACTCGGCAGTCCGGTCCTGGTAAGCCCGACCCAACGCAGTGTTGTTTGCTGCAACTTGCTGGCA
>JBFJWU010000422.1:0-3308 GCA_041623475.1 bacterium
CGCCGTGCCCGGAATCCGGACCAGCCCAGGGTCCCGGGAACCAGGGCATAGGGCATGACGTTCTTGACCCCGGAGGCCTCGACCGTGTCCAGAAAGGCCCTGTTCAGCCGGTCCGCTTCCTTGCCCAGTTGCTCCCCCATAAATACCCGGGCAGCCATCTGCAGCGTCATGGTTTTTATTTCGTCGAAAACCAGGATTTCCCCCTGTTTGTTCATGCTTGCACCCATCCCGGCAACGGCTGCTTCAAGGATCGGGCTCATCATTTCCAGATGTCGGGACATCGCCTGGGATGTAAATGCCACCTGCATGATCCGGCGATGTTTCAGGTGATCCGGCGGGTCCATCAGCATCAGGCCATTGGTGAAGTACAAGCCCACAGGTGTGCTGTTCCATCCCTGCCGGGCGGAAAAATTTCGTTCCCTGTCCTGCAGCACGAACTCGGATGCATCTGCCCCCAGCATCATGACAAGCTTCATGCCAATTGTATTGAACAGAAAAACATCACCGTGTACATTCCGAGCTTGCTGAAAGGCGGACAGGGGGTCCTTGATGACCTTGAGCAGCAAGCGCGTCCCCTGGCCAAAGCCGCCGCCAGGCAACCCCGGGTCAGTTTTGCCAGCCATGGTCCGCTGCGCAGCAAACATGTCGGCATAGGTTCTGAATGTCATCATTTCAGGCACACTCCATTGCGTTAATGAATCGACCCCCCGCTATTATGTAAACACATATTTACATTTTTGCAAAAGATGGCCCCAATACGGCCACTGACCTGCGCTTTGTTCACGACGAGAACCGGGACTTCTGTCCAAAATCCTCGGCGCGACTGTTGTCGTGGGCCCGGAACGTAACTTCCGTTTCATCCTCGCGGATCCGCATCAGTTTTTTGTAACCGTTGACAAACGTTCCGTCGTGGTGAAACCGGTCGCTCCAGACCCGGTTGGGCTGGTACGCATCTCGCAGCCCGTGAAGCAGTGTCCAGGCCTTGAGCGCCGTCGGCAGTTGCCTGGTAACCACGTTCGGTTTCTTCAGATATTTGACTTCGTGGGCAAGTTCATCCCCGACCATATCCCAGATAAAGCTGCCGACAAAGTCACGAAACACGAAATCGATCAATGGCCGTTGCCATACGGGTGCCCGTTCCTTTACGGATTCGTTGACACCGATAAAAAAGGCCTTGTTCAGCTCGTCAGTGAATACAGACGGCTTGCCCTGGGTGGCGATGTAATAGTCCAGCAGGTACAGGCTTTCCTCGATGCTCCTGGGAATCGCGTCCTCGTGGCCACCCATCAGGTAGACAACGTAGCGCCAAAGCATGTCGATGCACTGGAACTGGTCCTCGGTAACGTTGACGCCATATGCCCGGGAAACCAGCAGGCTGAGGATCCCGAACACCGGGATTCCGACCAGCGTATCTGGCTGGGACATCGGATCACCATCCTGGTTGTAATCAAAATATTCGCCGTTCTTCCGGTACATCTGCTTGCGTACAAAGGCATGCATCAACCGCACATGCACGGCGCATTCAAAGCCGTAGCCAAAACGATCAAGACCGCCGGGCTCGGTAATCGAGGTCACAAAATGCAGCCCCTCGACCATTCTGTTTTCCTTCTGGCGCACAAACCTGCCGGTGGCGCCAACCGGGATTGACGTTGCATATCCGTGGGTTGTGTACAGGGTAGGCAGGAACGCACCAATCGCGATCCCCCAGAACGGCAGGTTGCTGAAATACCCGGCGCCCTTGCGGACCTGGTCCATATCCACCCAGTCGGGCACCCGGTCCAGTTGTTCGAACAGCGCAACCAGCGTTTGGTGGGGCGCATCCACAGACTCGATCCCGTTTTTCATTGCCGCTGTGAATTGTTTGCGCCCGGCACCCGGTTCTTTCCGTTTGATTGCCGCGACGAAATTATCCATCAGCTCGTCCCCTTCCCAGTACAGATCGTTCAACCGGTCAGGGTAGTCACCCGGCATCGTCGGGACGGCGTATTTGCCAACCGGCCGGAGTCCGCGCAACAGAAACTTGCGCATGGTGTACCAGGCGGGGTTGTTCTGTATTCGTGCCGGCGCCGGCCGATATTCATCCCCGGCCCGACGGTAGTAATGATACGGGTGATGGTCCGTATGTTCGGCGTTGGAGTTCGCTGCTTTTCCGCTGCGGAACTCTCTTTTTTTTGCAGCAACCTGTTTAGCTGGCATTGGGTCGTTCCTTTCTCAAAAAAATGATTTTGATCACTTGGCTGAAATCAGATGCAATTGAATCCGGCCAGCGCACTAATTCATCCCGTACGCATTCAACAGAATGACAATCGCTAGTACGCCAGCGATCCATCCTGTCATCAACCCGCGTAACCAGGCGGGTGCCGACTTCAATTCCATAAAGTGCTCCGCGACAATATGCATTTTTACCCCGGCCAGCACGATGACCAGCACCTCGGTCACTGTGCCCGGCGCCCGGACCGCAACCCAACTGGATTCGGCTACCAGTGACGACACCAGGGTAATCCCCACCAGGACCGCGAACGCAATGCCCAGGGGCATTGTCAAGCCATTGGAATCCACTCAGGGCACCAGATAAAACAAGGAAAACAACATCAGCCACAGCAGGTCGACCATGTGCCAGTAACATCCGACACCTTCGACCACCGCCGTACCCGCCCATTCCGGATCCCGACCGCGGGCACACAGGAAACCAAGCAACCCGATGCCGATCACCACGTGCAACAGGTGCAGTCCCGTAAATGAAAAATAAAACTCGAAAAACCGACTGGTGCTGACCGTAATTCCTGCGGCGATTTTCTGGGTATATTCAACGGTTTTCAAGCCAACAAAAACGATCCCCAATACCAGGCCGGAAATAATGTTTGTGCGCGCCCTGGACGGAGCCCCGCTGCGAAACAGAACGACCGCGCGGGCGACGAACAGCGAACTGGTCAACAGCACAAATGTGTTGGCCAGGCCGATTCCCTTGTCCAGTTCGGCAGCGCCGGCTGCGAATGCAGCAAAGGTGTCTGGGCTTTCGTGCCGGCGAACCACAAAGGCCGCGAATAATGTCGCAAAAACCGTCATGTCGGCAAAGATCATGACCCAGAACCCCGGTTCAACAGGAACGTGATGCTGCCTTTGCGACGCCGCGGCCAGGGTCATGATTCAGGGCTGCTCATACATGTCCTTCGGCCGCCTGGAAACGTTTTACGGCAGGCCAGATACTGACCATCAGTACGGTGACTTCCGTCTGGACAACATGATGTTTCACCCCTCAGAAAATCGGGTGGTGGCGCTGCTCGATTGGGAGCTCTCTACCCTCGGTC
>JBFJWU010000423.1:0-3283 GCA_041623475.1 bacterium
ACACGATCGACGAACTGACCGCCGCAACCGGTGTCCCCAGTCGAACGATTCGCTATTACCAGTCCAAGGGCACCCTGGACAAGCCGGAAATTCGCGGCCGCGTCGCCTATTATTCGCAACAGCATGTGGAACGGCTGCAATTGATTGCGCAGCTGCAGGATCGCGGCCTGAGCATTCGGGCCATCCGCGACCTGTTCCAACAAATGGACCGCGGCGAGATTTCGCTGAACGACTGGCTGGGCCTGAAGGACGAAATCCAGCAGCCGTGGCTGGATGACCAGCCAAAATTGATGGAACAGGACGAACTGGAAGAGTTCGTCGGCGACATGCGGCCGGGGATGATCGCCGACCTGGAACGGTCGCGACTGATCCAGCGCAAAGGCAACCAGTTTTACGTCCCCAGTCCGGCACTGCTGCGCATTGCCGTTAACCTGGAACAGAACGGGATTGACCTGGAAGCCAGTCACCAGGGCGCGGAGATCATGCGCAAGTACATCGAACCGATGGCCCGGGACCTGGTCACCGTCTACATTCGCGACATCTCCAGCCACGACGAGGCCGATTCGCCGGAACACGTGGCCAATGCGATGAACGCCCTGCGCCCGATGGGACTGGATGCCATCCAGGTCATTTTTGGCCATGAAATCCAGCGCACCCTGCGCGACTTCGTTGACTCGGGAAAGCTGGCCGAATTCAGGCGCAAAAAGCGGCGCTGAATCCCTGTCGGCAGGGGCACGGACCGCCGTTTTGATGCCCTGCCTGATGTTGCAATTCCCCGTCTTCGGTGTTACCGTATTCGCTCTTCACAGTACGCTTGTTCCTGCGCACCTATCGGTCTGTTCCCTGCCTGAATTCAACGACTCAACGCACAGCAAATCCTGACTGATTAACCGTTTCCTGGCCGGCCTGTGGCCGCACGGAGGATTTTGGCATGTCCCCGTCACTGGGATTTCAAAAATTGATTGAACTGTTCGACTGCGAGCCGTCCACACTGGAACGGGTGCCGTGGATTGAACGTACGATGCTGGATGCGGCCAATCGTGCTGATGCAACGATTGTCAGCCACAGTTTTCACCAGTTCCTGCCCTGGGGCGTCAGTGGTGTCGTCGTCATCGCCGAGAGCCATATGACAATCCATACGTGGCCGGAACACGGCTATGCGGCGGTTGATTTTTTCTTCTGCGATCCCGAGATGGACACCGACGCCGCCATTGACGTGCTGCGCGCACGCCTGCGTCCCGGCCGTATCGACATCACCGATGTCCGGCGCGGCCGCAACCTGGAGCTCCAGCCCCAACGGCGCGAAGCCGGCTGAACGTGACCGACGACCGCCTGCTGGAACAGGTCGGGCGGCGTATGAACATCGCTTATGCCGTCGAACGGCGGCTGTTTTCGGGCGCCAGCGAATACCAGTCCATCGACGCAGTCCGGATTCCCGGATACGGGCAGACGCTGTTCCTGGACGGCATCATCCAGACTGCAGAATCGGACGAATTTATTTATCACGAGTCGCTGGTCCACCCGGCCACCCTGCAGGTTGACGCCCCGCGGCGGGTCCTGGTCGTCGGCGGCGGTGATGGCGGAGCCGTCCGGCAGCTGCTGCGCTATCCAACCATCGAGCAGGTTATCCTGGCCGAGCTGGACACCATGGTAATTGACGTTGCCCGGGCCCATCTGGACCAGATCCACCACGGTGCGCTGGACGACCCGCGGCTGCTGGTTGAACCAGGTGACGCCCGCCAGACGCTGGCATCGTTCAGCAATGAACTGGACGTCGTGATTATTGATCTGACCGAGCCCACCGAAGCGGGCCCCAGCCAACTGCTGTTTACGCAGGAGTTTTACGAGCTGGCGGCCGGCAGCCTGAACAACAGCGGGGTGCTGGCGATCCAGACATCGGATGCCGGCCCGACAGGTGGGCAGCTGCTGGCGGATGTCACGGCAACCGTTGGCGCGATCCTGCCGCGGGCATTCCCCTATCTGTGTCCGATGCCGTCGTTTTTTGGATTGTGGAGCTTCGTCATTGCCGGTCGGGACCTGGCTGTCCGACTGGATAACCCGGACGCCCTGGGGCGGCTGGCGGGCCTGGGCGAACTACAATATTTGAATGCCGACACGCTGGCGGCCGGACAGGCCGTCCCACCGTTCCTGCAAGCCCGGATCGCCCGGGGAAAGGTACGAACCGATGAGCTTCCTTTCATTTGGACCGAATAGCCGCTTTGTCCTGCGTGCCGGGGTCGGCCACGCCCGCCGGGCCCTGAACGCATTTGATGCAGCCCTGGTCCAGGCCGGGGTCGGCGACTATAACCTGATCCAGGTCAGTTCGATCCTGCCGCCCGGGGCAACCCAAGGGGACCGGATTCCGCTGCCGGCAGGCACTCTGCTGCCAATTGCCTATGGCACCGAACTGGCGGAAGAACCCGGCCATCGCATCAGCGCCGCTGTATCCGTCGGCGTTCCGGCCGACCCGACCCGCAACGGTGTCATTATGGAGTATCACGCCCACGGTACCGCCGATGATGCCGAGGCAATTGTGCGCGAAATGGCCGCCGACGCGATGGCCCTGCGCGGACTGGACGTCGATCGTATCGAGTCGATTTCAATCGAGGTCGTCTCGGCCGATGAACCGGCCAGCGTCTTCGCCGGCGTTGCCCTGGTCCACAGCGACGCATTCTGATGCCATCCCGGACCTTCGAGGAACGACACGGCACGGGCTCGGCCGGAGTCATTTTTGACGTCGACGGTGACTGGGAACAGGTCCGCAGCGAGTTTCAGGAAATCACTGTTTTTGAGAATCGTGATTTTGGAACAGTTTTGGCGCTGGATGGCCTGGTCATGACCACTGACCGGGACGGCCACTTTTACCACGAATGGCTGGTCCATCCGGCGATGACCGCCCATCCGGACCCGGCCAACGTTCTGGTAATCGGTGGTGGCGATGGGGGCACGGTAACGGAACTGTGCCGATACCAGCAGGTTCAGTCAATTGTCCATGTCGAGATTGACGGGCAGGTGATCGACATCTGCCGGCGGCGGTTTCCGGACCTCAGCCGCGGTCTGGACGATCCCAGGGTCGAAACCATCGTCGGCGACGGTGCCAAGTACGTCGCCACCAGCGACCGGCAGTTTGATCTGGTGATTGTCGACGGATCCGATCCGGTGGGACCGGCGACCGTCCTGTTCAGCCCGGCATTCCTGGCTGGTTGCCGGGACCGGCTGATGGACAACGGTATTTTTGTGACCCAGAGCGAGTCACCGCTGTACTATGCCGACACGATCCGGA
>JBFJWU010000424.1:0-3275 GCA_041623475.1 bacterium
CGACTGGTCGCCGGGCACGCCGGGTCGGTTTTTCACCTGACCCGGGACGAGCGGGCAGCGGATACCGCCAGTTATGCATTGGCCGGTCGGTTCGTTGCCGCCGGTGCCGGCAGCCCTGCCGGCTGGGTGCGCGACACTGGCGGAACGCTGGACCTGGTCAACCTGGATACTGGTACCATTTCACAGTCCACAGGCGTTTCTGTGTCCGGCCAGGCGGTGGGGCACGTGGACCGTGCCGGTGCCGTCTATGTCGTCGATGGGAGCGCCAGGGTCGTTATCGGGACACCGGAGGGCGACGCACAGACGGCCGAGATCGAGCCGCCGAATACGGCGCTGGCTCAGGTGGCGGCCAGTCCCGACGGGCATGCTGTCGCCGTCGCGGGAACGTTTGTCGACGATTCCGCAGGTGGAACGGTCTGGCAGGTCCGGGTCGTTGGTGCGGAGCTCGTCGGCGACCTGGGTGTGCTGCCGGTTGGCCAGCCGGTCCGGGGGCTGGCCTGGAGCCCGGAGGGCTCGATCCTGGCCGTGGCCGGGAACGATGGCGGAATTACGTTTTGGATGATGTATACCGATGAAACGGTGGAACTGGATGGGAAACGGCTGGCCGGCGGATTGCCGGCCTGGGACACATGGGTCCCCGGATTTACCTTGTATGGGGCGGCGGGGCTGCAATTCTGGAAGGCAGGGTTTTAATGGCACTGGTTGAATCGAGCGCGGTCACGCTGGGGGCAAAGATGCCGTCATTTGAACTGGAAAATGCCCAGGGAACGCTGTTTCGCAGCCATCGACTGACCGGGCAGGTCGGGACGCTGGTGGTGTTCACCTGCAACCACTGTCCCTATGCCATTGCCACCTGGCCACGGTTGATCCACCTGGCGCAGGCGTTTCGCGACCAGGGCATCGTGACGATCGCCATTAATCCCAATATCCATCCGGATTACCCGGCGGACAGTCCCGAGGAAATGCTGCGCAAGGTCGCCGAGTGGGGGATTCCGTTTCCCTACCTCGTGGACCGGGACCAGTCTGTGGCGCGAGCTTTTGCTGCGCAGTGCACCCCTGACCCGTACCTGTATGACGGCACCGGGTCGCTGGTTTACCACGGACGGATTGACGACAGCTGGAAAGACGAATCGGCGGTCACCCGTACAGACCTGCGCGATGCAATGGCGGCGCTGGTGGACGGCAGTCCGGTCCCTGCGGACCAGGTTCCATCCATGGGGTGTTCAATTAAGTGGGTTTACTAAGACCTTGCTGTTAAACGGTTTTCCTTTTCGGATTTCGACCCGAACCTGACGGTTTCGGTGATGGTGCTGGTGCGGACCGGGAGCGGTCAGCCCGGGCGTGGCCCCGGTGTCGTTATTGGCTGCGGTCGGCGTGCCGGGCTTCGATCTGGTCCAGCTGCAGGCTGCCAGCGATCAGCTTTTCCTTGTCGGCACGGGAGCGGCGTTTGACCAGGGCTTCCAGGCGCGATGCCCGGGACCGGTCGCCAACGGGGGCGCTGAACTCCAGCGTCAGCGGGCCCTTGCCGCGCAGGAATCGGGCACCAGCCGGGGCACCGGCACAATGTTCGGCAAATCGGCGCTCGACGTCGGTGGTGATGCCGGTGTACAGCCGTCCGGAACGGGTGCGGACCAGATACAGGACCCAGGTGCCGTCGGCGTCCGGCGTGTCGGGAGCGGTCAGGGGGACGGGTTGGGGTTGTCGTCCTGGACGCGGTTCAGTTCGTCCAGCAGTTCATCGCCCAGCTCCAGGTCGGCGCTGGCGATGTTGGCCCGCAACTGGTCCATCGATGTGGCGCCGATGATATTCGATGTTACAAACGGGCGTCCGGTGACGAATGCCAGCGCCATCTGCGCCGGGTCCAGACCGTGGCGGCGGGCGATCTCGACGTATTTCTCGGTCGCAGCCTCGGCCCGTGGATTGGTATAGCGGGTAAATCGCGCAAACAAGGTCAGGCGTGCCCCGTCCGGCTTTTGCCCGCCCAGGTATTTGCCGCTGAGGGTGCCGAATGCCAGCGGCGAATAGGCCAACAGGCCAACCTGCTCGCGGTGGGCGATCTCGGCCAGGCCGACTTCGAAACTGCGGTTCAACAGGCTGTATGGATTCTGGATTGACGCGATCCGTGGCAGATCGCCCGACTCGGACAGTGCCAGGTACTTCATCACGCCCCAGGGTGTTTCGTTGGACACACCGACGTGACGAATCTTGCCGGCGGCGACCAGGTCATTCATGGTTTCCAGCGCTTCATCCAGCGGGTGGGGCTGGTCGTCCGGGTCATGGACATAGCCCAGTTCGCCAAAGTAGTTGGTCTTTCGATCAGGCCAGTGAATCTGGTACAAGTCGATATAGTCGGTCTGCAGCCGCCGCAGGCTGTCCTCGATGGCCTGGACGATGTGCTGGCGATTTACACGGGGGCCGCCACGGGTCCAGGTGATCCAGCCATCGGCACGGCCAAAGACCTTGGATGCCAGGATGACCTGGTCGCGGTTGCCACGTTGATTGAACCAGTTGCCAATAATTGTTTCGGTCGCGCCGTAGGTGGCTTCCATCGGCGGGACCGGATACATCTCGGCTGTGTCGATAAAGTTGATGCCCTGGTCCAGGGCATAGTCCAGCTGCTCGAACGCCTCGTCCTGGGTGTTCTGCTCGCCCCAGGTCATGGTGCCCAGGCAGATCTTGCTGACATTGATCCCGGTTTGTCCAAGCGGTCGCTGGTCCAAAAATGCCCTCGTTTCAATACGCGTTTTGCAGCGCTCGGTACGGTGGTCGCCATGATTATATCGGCCGCACGGGCACCGTGGGGACGCGGCAATGAATTGCGATCCAGCACCCAAATTGCGCGTGCCGGGAATTCCCGGTAATAGTTGATTTCAGGCAGATTCAACTGCTGCCGGATTTGCAAAGGAGATCCCCGTGTCAATCAAGAAAAAGGTCATCGAACAGCAGGCCCGGGCCGTATTCTGGATCGGGGACAAGGTTGAACGGGCCGGTGGACCGGCCCTGGTTGTCCTGGTGAACCAGGTGCTGCCAAGGATCTCGCGCCGTGCGTACGGGGACGGTTACGAACTGGTCGAAGACATTCCCTACAAGACCGTGCGGGGGCAGACATTGCGACTGGACATCGTCAAGCCGCCTGGTGACGGGCCGTTTCCGGTCCTGGTGGCGTTCCACGGCGGTGCCTGGGTCATTGGCCGCAAAGAGAATATTCGTCATACCGCGACGCGGTTTGCCCGGCGGGGATACCTGACGGTGCTGGTCCAGTACCGATTGGGCAA
>JBFJWU010000425.1:0-3259 GCA_041623475.1 bacterium
ACGGCGGCTGGATCTATGTGTCCAATAGTGAGTCCAGTGATGGCAAAGGCGGGGTCGGCGCGCTGCGCTTTGATGCTGCGGGTAATGTCATCGACGCCTACTCAATCCTGGACGGAACGACGCGGAACTGCGCCGGTGGTCCAACCCCCTGGGGGACGTGGCTCAGCTGCGAAGAATTCGCCGACGGAATCACCTGGGAATGCGATCCTGCAGGCAATCGCACGGCCGTCGCCATTCCTGAATTTGGCGTCTATGCCCACGAAGCGGCCATCGTTGATCCGGAAACCGGTGATGTCTACCTGACCGAAGATCATGGTGAAGGTGGGTTTTACCGCTTTCGTTACAACCCACAGACCTTGAACGGCCTGAATCCGACGGAAACGCCATTCCTGGCTGCCGAGATCGCCAAAGACGGCGTCCTGCAGGTGGCCCAGGTTGGTCCCGGAAATCAGGTCACCTGGCACGACGTGCCCGACCCGCAGGCCGAATCGACACCAACCCGTGACCAGGTCGCGGACATGACCCCGTTCGACGGCGGCGAGGGCATCTGGTTGCACGAAGGCGTTGTTTATTTCACGACCAAGGGCGACAATCGAATCCATGCCTATGACATCGATGCCGGGACCCTGGATGTTATTTACGATGCGGCCGAATACGACCCGGCCGAATTGACCGGCGTCGACAATATTACCGGTAACGCATTTGGTGACCTGTTGGTTGCCGAGGATGGCGGTGACCTGCAGATTGTGGCGATTACACCAGGTGGCAAGATTGTGCCGTTGATGCAGTTGCCGGAACAGCCATTGTCTGAAATTGCCGGACCTGCATTCAGTCCCGACGGAACCCGTTTGTATTTCAGCAGCCAGCGCGGGTTTGGTGCGGCCGGAATTACCTACGAGGTCACCGGTCCGTTCCACGTGCCGCGCTGACCACCAACTGAACAGGACATTGTTGTGGAGCTAAAAGGCAAGTCAATCGCTGTAACCGGGGCGACCGGATTCCTGGGGCGCTATATCGTTGATTCGTTGTTGCAGCGAGGCGCCCACGTCGTCGGTGTGGTGCGGACCCCTGACCGGGTGCCGGAATTGCTGGAGCGCGGTGTCGAGATGCGCAAGGCGGACCTGGCGGACCAGCAGGCGCTGGTCGACGGATTCAAGGGTGTCGATGCCATCGTCAGCAATGCGGCCCTGTTTGCCGTCGGCAACCTGGACTGGCAGGCCCACGTCGACGCAAACGTCGACGGGACCCGCAATGTCATGCAGGCTGCCAGTGCGGCCGGTGTCAAACGAATCGTGCACGTCTCCTCGGTCGCTGTCTATCGCAAACATGCCCAGCCGCTCAGCGATGAAACCCAGCCAATGCTGGAACGCCGTAATCTCAAACGGTTCAACGCTTACCAGGTCTCCAAGGCGCTGTCCGAGCAACTGGCGTGGGAACTGGCCGAAGAACTGAAACTGGACCTCAGTTGTGCCCGGCCCAGTGCGATTTACGGCGCATTTGATCCCAACTTCATGCGACTGGTCCGCAAGTTCCTGGGGTTCCCGGCGGCCCCGATACCTGTTGGCCTGAGGGTCGGTATCGTTTACGGTGGTGATGTTGCCGAAGGCGTTGCGAAAATGCTGGAGAACGACGGTTCGATTGGCAAGTCCTATAACCTGACGGGTCCGGATGCATCGGTCTGGTCGTTCTGGCAGGCGTGGAAAAAAGCAGATCCGCGGGCGCCCTCGGTTGCTGTGCCGGTTCCTGTGCCGGTCCGGCAGCTATGGGACAACAGTCGTGCCGAGCAGGAACTTGGCTGGTCGAATCGCAGTTTCCTGGATGGCCTGCGGGAAACGGTGGAACTGGAGTCAGGTGCCGGTTAGCTGACCGACGCCGGGCTCAGTCGCGGTCATAACGCACGACCGTCACCCGATTTAACACGGCAGATCCCTTTGGGCGATATCCGGCATAGGCCATCAGTGACGGTACGCGGTCCAGTTCGTGTTTGCTGGATAAGTGGAACAGAACCGCCCAGACGGTTGGCTGGTCCGGCATTCGGCCGTGTTTGAATGTTACCGGCTCGTAATCGTCGCGGAAATAGTGACGGAATCGAGTTTGGCCGATGGGCAGGTCGAATACCAGCCCGTGTCCAGGCGAAAACGCGGACTCCACCCAACTGGCAGCCCCGCGCCAGTCTGGGCGGGTCGGCAGGGCGAAATACATCACCACGTTGACCGCGGCCGCAACCGCCAGTGCGGCAGATCCGGTCCACAGTGCGCGTCTGTCGACACGGTCCAGCATCCACGGGACCAGCAGTGACAGCGCTGGCGTGACGATAATCAGGTTTCGGAATGTGAAGACCTTTAACGACCCCTGGGATACGATCCACGCCACGATGACAGGGATTGCGATCATTGCCCCCAGCATCCAGCCGGGCCAGCGGCCGGGCGGCGCATCATCGACATCGTGAATGTCCCAGGCCGGTTCGTCCCGTGCCATCCGGGACAGGGCGATCCAGCACACGGCCGATGCGACGGCGACGATGGGCACGAAAATCCATGGATCTGGCCGCAGGAACACGTCGCGATCCGGGCGCAGTAATCCCAGGTGCAGGGCAACGACGGCCACCAGGTCACGGATTTGCGGTGTCGAAGCCCAGAATCCGTTGCTGACCCGGTCCATTTGCTGTGCCAGGGTCAGCAGCCAGGGGATGTACAGCGCGCCGATCACCAGTTGTGAGATGATCCACCGCCGGGCCGGCAACGGGCGACGATTCTGGCGCGGTGCCAGCAACCGTGCCACCAGCCAGTAGGCGTTTTGCGAAAAGATAATAAAAAACCCAAAGTAGTGTGTATAAATCATTGCCACAGAAGACGAAATATACATTATTGTGTTCGAGGTCCGGGCCTCGTCCGGGGGGGTCCGTAAATGCCGTACGTAGGCCAGCAGCGACAGGCTGGTCAGCAGGACCAGCAGGGCATAGGGACGTGCCTCGCGGGCATAATAGACCTGGAACGGCGACAGGGCGAACAGCGCCGTGCCCACTAGGGCCGGTACCCTGGCCATCAATTGGCGGCCCAGGCCATAAACGACGGGAATCGCCAGCGTTCCGAGCAGGCCGGGCAAAACCCGCAATGAACTGTCACCTGACCCGAACAGGTCGATCCACAGGCTGGCCAGCAGAAAGTAGAGCGGCGGGTGGACATCGCGTCCAGCTGCATGGACAACATCAGCAACGGACCCCGAACTCATCCGTACCGTCAGGATCTCGTCCAGCCAC
>JBFJWU010000426.1:0-3255 GCA_041623475.1 bacterium
AACGCCGACCTCCCTGTAACAGACTGCGCCTAACGAAAACTCAGGCCAAGTCGAACCGATCCAGGTTCATGACTTTGGCAAATGCTGCAGCAAAATCCTCGGCGAACGTCTGCTGGGCGTCCTCACAGGCATACGCCTCGGCAATGGCCCGCAGCTGCGAATTGGACCCGAATACCAGGTCAACCCGGGTACCAGTCCATTTCACATCACCACTGGCACGGTCTTTGGCCGCAAACGTTTGTTCCGAACTGTCCGTTGGGCCCCACTCGACACCCATATCCAGGATATTAACGAAAAAATCATTCGTCAGCTGTCCAGGACGGTCCGTCAGGATCCCGTGGTTGGACCCGTCGTAATTGGCATTCAGCGCGCGCAGGCCAGCCACGAGCACCGACATCTCCGGTGCACTGAGGGTCAACAACTGTGATTTATCAACCAGCAGTTCTTCTGCGGTTCGATTCAGGCCGTCTTTGAGGTAATTCCGAAACCCGTCCGCCAGCGGCTCCAGGACAGCAAAGGACTCGACATCCGTCTGCTCCTGGCTGGCATCGGTCCGCCCGGGCGCAAACGACACCGAAATATCGAATCCGGCATCCTTGGACGCTTTTTCAACAGCAGCACATCCACCGAGGACAATCAAGTCGGCCAGGGAAACAGTCTTGCTACCGCTGTTGAACTCGGACTGGATCGATTCCAGTTTCGCGATAACATCGCCGACACCGGCGTTGACCGCCCAGTCCTTTTGGGGGGCCAGGCGAATCCGGGCACCATTGGCGCCACCGCGTTTGTCGCTGTCGCGATACGTCGATGCGGATGCCCATGCGGCAGATACCAGTTGCGATACGGACAAGCCGCTGTCCAGCAGCCTGGATTTCAGTTCGGCGATATCGGCATCGCCAATCAGGTCGTGGTCCACTGCCGGCACCGGATCCTGCCACAGCAGTTCCTCGCCGGGCACTTCCGGACCCAGGTAACGGGAAATCGGTCCCATATCGCGATGAGTCAATTTGTACCAGGCCCGGGCAAATGCGTCGGCAAATTCGTCCGGGTTTGCCAGGAATCGCTCGCAAATGGCCCGGTATGCCGGATCTTCCTTGAGCCCCAGATCGGCGGTCGTCATCATGGGTGCATGTCGTTTGCCGGGATCGTGGGCATCCGGCACGGAATCCTGGGCCTCGGCGTCTTTGGCAACCCACTGGTTAGCCCCGTCCGGGCTTTTGGTCAGTTCCCAATCGTATTTGAGCAGGTTTTCCAGGTAATTCATATCCCACTGGACCGGATTGGTGGTCCAGGCACCCTCGATGCCACTTGTATACGTGTGGACACCATTGCCAGTGCCGGCGCTGTTGCGCCAACCAAATCCCATTTCCTGTAGCGGGGCGCCTTCGGGCTCGGGTCCAATGTTGTCGCCAGTAACAGCCCCATGGCATTTGCCAAACGTATGACCGCCGGCCACCAGGGCAACGGTTTCTTCGTCATTCATGGCCATCCGGCGAAACGTTTCGCGGATATCCCGGGCTGAGGCGACCGGGTCCGGGTTGCCGTTGGGCCCCTCGGGATTGACGTAGATCAGCCCCATCTGGACCGCGCCCAGTGGATTTGCCAGGTCGCGATCGCCACTGTAACGCTCGTCCCCAAGCCATTCAGTTTCTGGACCCCAGTCGATATCGTCTTCAGGGCCCCAGACATCCTCGCGGCCGCCGGCAAATCCGAATGTTTTGAAGCCCATGGACTCCAGTGCGCAGTTGCCAGCCAGGATCATCAGGTCTGCCCAGCTGAGCTTGTTGCCGTACTTTTGTTTGACCGGCCACAGCAGACGGCGGGCCTTGTCCAGGTTGGCGTTGTCCGGCCAGCTGTTGAGCGGCGCAAAGCGCATTGTGCCCGAGCTGGCGCCACCACGGCCGTCGCCGATGCGATATGTACCGGCACTGTGCCAGGCCATTCGGATAAACAGCGGGCCGTAATGGCCGTAGTCCGCCGGCCACCAGTCCTGTGAGGTCGTCATGATCTGTTCAATGTCCGCCTTGACAGCCTTCAGGTCCAGTGACTTGAATGCCGCAGCGTAATCGAATTCTTCGCCCAGCGGGCTGACCTGTGGCGATTTCTGGTGCAGGACCTTGAGGTTCAACTGGTTTGGCCACCAGTCCTGGTTCGTTCCGTCCTTGACTGATGCTTTGCCACCAGTAATCGGGCAGCCACCCCGCCCTTGTGATTGATCGCTCATCTTGCCTCCTTGATCTTGTCAAAAGTTTTGTAAATGAAAGATTGTTCTTCGAATCAGGCAGTTCCGGACACTTGACCCGGAACCACAGTTTACGACATCGTCACTCGGGCTCAGCCTGGCACGACGGGCAACGCCCCCAATAAATCACCTCGGCCTCGTCAATCGTAAATCCATGGTTTTCTGCGGCGCTCAGGCACGGGGCTGCACCGACCGAGCAGTCGATGTCAAACATTGACCCACAGCCTCGACAAATCAGGTGATGATGGTTATCGTTGACACGATCCTCGTACCGGGCCGCTGACCCCGCTGGCTGGATTCGCCGGATGAGGTTCTTGTCTGCCAATACCCCCAATGTGTCATAAACCGCCTGCCGCGAAATCGACCCGATTCGGCCGCGGACCTCGTCCATCAGGTCATCAGCCGTAGCGTGCGGATGTGCAGCCACCGCCTGCATAATCGCCAGGCGCTGGGCCGTCACTTGCAAGCCGTGATTCCGCAGTAACTGGTCCGGGGACGTTTCCATAGGGTGCATAGCCTACGGAAAACTCTGGACTTTGTCAAAAATTGGCCAAGTCACATAATGTGGCAATCCGCGCGACGTTGCCTAGGAATCGCCGCCCGCGTAACGATTGATGATCATCTTGCCCAGCGCCATCTGGTGGACCTGATCCGGACCATCCGCCTGGCGACACCAGCGTGCGTAGTTGAACGCCTCTGCCAGGAAAAAGTCGCCCGTCAAACCGCCTGCGCCGTGCATTTGCATGCATCGGTCAACGATGTTCTGGACCAGCAGGGGAATCGTGGTCTTGGTCGCCGCGATCATGTCACGGGCATCCTTGGCCCCTACCGCATCGATCCGGGCAGCGGTCTGCAGAATCAACAACCGGCCCATCTGGATTTCTGAAAAGCAGCGTGAAATGTCCTCGCGGACCGACTGGTGCTGGCTGAGCTTGCGCCCGAATGTCATCCTGGACTCAACCCTCTGGCAAGCCAGCTCCAGCGCCCGCTGTGCCGCACCAATCAGGCGCATA
>JBFJWU010000427.1:0-3247 GCA_041623475.1 bacterium
CGATTCGGCTTGACGGCCTGGACCCTTCTTTCGGGCCGTCGCGACAATGGAACCTCCCTGGCGGTCAACGTGCGCCAACCGGTCCATAGCCAGCCCGGCACGATCCAGGAGAAATCCCAGGCTTGCCGCCGTATGATAGAAAATGTGCTCGTGATAGACCGTATCGAATGCGCCATTGGCCACCAGATCTGGCGCATATCCGGTCTCGATCACCACAACACCCTCATCACCCACCAAGCCTGCCAGCCCTTGAACAAAATCGACCGGGTCGGGAACATGCGCCAGGACGTTGCAGGCAATGACCACGGATGCCGGACCCTGCTGGTCACGAATCGACGCACCGGCTACCCGTCCAAAAAACGCCTGCATCACGTCCAGGCCGTGGGACCTTGCCATCTCTGCCTGGCGGTGGCTGGGCTCGACACCAAATGTCCGATACCCCATCGACGCGAAGTTCTTCAGCAACCCGCCATCATTGCAGGCGATCTCGACGACCAGCCCGTCGTCCGGCACGGCAGCCATTGCCAACAGGTCAGATGCAAACTGCGAAAAGTGTGACCGGATCTCTGGACTCGATGACGAGAAATAGGGGTATCGCTCGTTAAAGATTGACGCCGGATCAACGGCTTCATTGACCTGCAGTACCGTACACGTGTCGCAGCGAACAATCTGCAGCGGATACGTCACTGACGGCGATTCGTCAGGAGTCCGGAAATCCGCGGTCAGTGGCATCAAGCCAAGGTCCAGGACCGGCTGGCACAGTGCAGCCCCGCAGATTCTACATCGGTCAACTGGCAAGAAGTTCTCCGGACCCCCGCAGGCGGAAATCTTTGCCCATAACGCCATTGCCGATCAATCGCTGCAAGTGTCGGACCCGCTCGTATTGCCCATGTTCGTGTTGTTCCCGCGTGAATTGATAGTCGACGTATGCGTCCAGAATCTCTCTAATTCCGCGCCGCAGGTCCCATTCACAACGGAACGATGGCAGGACCTTCCCAATTTTGTCGAAATTGACCTGATAACTGCGGTCATCAGGATCGACCGTGTCCGGCAAAACGATTTCGCAACCTGGCACCGCGTCCTGCACGGCCTTCGCAATCTCAATAACCCGATAGTTCTGTTCGTTGCTGCCAACGTTGACAACGGGTGCCGCGCCCGGTTCCAGATCCTCAAACACAGCGGCAACAAACGCTTGCGCGACGTCCCGGACATGAATCAACGGTCGCCACGGTTGCCCGTCGCCCAGCAGTTGGATCCTCCCGGCAGCCAGCGCCCAGGCGCACAGGTTGTTGACGACAATATCGGTGCGCATTTTTGGTGCGAATCCGTAGACGGTCGCGTTGCGCAGGGACACCGGTGTAAACGTTGGCGATGCGAGCTTTGCCAGTTCCGCCTCGGCACCGACTTTGCTCCGACCATACGCAGTCACAGGAGCCGTTGCTGAACGCTCGTCGACGATTTGCGCGCCGGTTCTGCCATAGGTGCTGCAGGATGATGAAAACACGAACCGGCGAACACCAGCCGTTCGGGACCGGGTAGCCAGTTGGACCGTTGCAGCCTCGTTGACCGCGTACGTCATCTGCTCGTCCAATGCGCCCAGGGGATCGTTCGACAACCCCGCCAGGTGGCAGACTGCATCCACGCCTTCCAGATGTCCCGCCGAAAGATCACGAATGTCAATCCTTTTGATTTTTCCGTACGGCTGCGGGTCACCAAGCCAGGCCCCGTCAAACCATCCAGCGTCCACGGGAAAGACAGTTGCCCCGGCCGCTGCCAGGGCCTGGCAAACCGGGATACCCAGATAACCTTCGGCGCCGGTCACCAGGACGTTCATTCAGGCACCTCCAGCAGCCACGATAGTTTGCCCTGTCGCATAGCCTCATCCAGGGTCTCGTACTCGGATGGCGTATTCACCGCGTGCCAGAAACCTGTATGTCGATACGCAGCCACCTTGTTTGCCTCGACCAACGTCTGCAGCGTGCTGTCCTCGAACATCCCCTGCAAACCAGTCGTGTTTTGAATGTCGTCACGTTCAACAACAAAAAGGCCACTGTTGACCCAGAGATCGTCAGCGACGGGCTTTTCCGCAAAGCCGGTCACGGACGGACCGGCAAGCTGGACAACACCGTAGGGCAGGACCGGACGGACCACCGCCATCGTGACTGCCGCATTGTTCAGCCGGTGCACTGATTCGACATCCTCCAGGTCAACATCAGAAATACAGTCGCAATACGCAGCGACAAACGTCCCGCCCTGGATTTGGCCAACAACCCGGCGCAGCCGGTCAGCAGTCCCAGCATCGATCCCGGTATCCAGCACATCCACTGAGCATCCACGCGGGACATGGCGCTGTTCCAGGAAATGCGTTGCGATCTGTCCGTACCCGTATCCAGCGGCGATCACGAACCGGGATACTCCCTGTTTCGCTAACATCAGCAGCACCAGATCAATCAGGCACCGTTCGCCGATTCGCGTCAACGGTTTGGGCAGCGCCCCCGAAACCGCGGCCAATCGCGACCCTCGCCCCCCGGCCAGTATTACAGCGTCCACCAGTTGCGCTCCCGAACTCGACATTCCTTGAGGTTCCGCCACATCCAACATTCAATTGTAAAGGATTGCAACCACGGTTTGCCGCCATTTCGCTGTCCTGACGGCGATCCTGAAAAAATGCGTTCAACTAGTAATATATGAGGCATGGCGAACTCAGCGAAAAAGTCACAGCAACAGCAGTTCGAGGGCAAGCTGGGTGCCGCCCTCGTTAATCGGGGCGATATTACCAAGACCGAACTGCAGGAAGCGATCCAGAACCAGGTCCTGATGGGCGGGCAATTGACCACCAACCTGTGGGAACTGGGAATCGCATCTACTGACAAGTGCACCGAGTACGCCTGCAAACTGCTGAAGATCAAGGCGGTACCGGCCAAGGTCGTTGCCAAGACACCCAAGAAAATCCTCAAGATCTTCCCACGCAAATTCGTCGTCAAAAACCGGATTATTCCGCTGGGCGTCAAAAACAGGGAACTGAGTGTCGCGACCTGCGAGCCGTGGAACCTGGCAGCGCTGGACGAGGCCGCGTTTACCAGCGGCCTGCGAATCAAGCATTACTTTATGGCCGAAGTCCCGCTGGTCAAGATGATGGACCACTTGTACGAGATCCCGGCCAGCGGGCGATTCCGTATGGAACCGATGGTGCGCCAGCGGTACGTCCCCCAGCAGAAGCCAAAAGAAGAAGAAGTTGTCGAGGACC
>JBFJWU010000428.1:0-3246 GCA_041623475.1 bacterium
ACTCCGACATCGACCAGTTCCTGAACCAGTCTTTCGAACCGGCCATTTTCCAGCATGACCAGGCCATTTTCGTTATCGTGGGCGTACTCGCAGCCCAGGCATTCCAGATTGCAACCGTATACCGGGTAGATAATCGCCATCCGGGGATTGGGTATCCCACCACTGCGGATTTCACGAATCTGGGCGTAATGTGACAGGATTCGCGCATCAAGTGGCGAATAATCGCCGTGGCGCTCTTGACGATCCAGTATCCGATTACGAATCAGGCCGATCGGAACGATCTTTCCCTGTGGTCCGATGCGACTTCCACCGCCTGCATTGCTGTCATCTGCCTTCGCCATTCCATCCCCTGTGCATCCCCAATGGTCCGCGACATCACCTTTGTCGCCGGCACCCGGATTCCGCCGATTCCATTATAGCGCCCGGCCAATCACAAAAACAACGTTTGGGCAAAGTATAATCCTGATATGCAGGATTCAGGCAATCGCGGTACCGCAATTTTCATCGCATCGACCGGCACCGCGCTGGTCGTCAGCAGTATTGCTTTGTGGATAATCATGCAACCGGTTTTGTGGGTCGGTTACGACCAGGTGCACCTGTGGGAACACAGCGACTGGATCAGATCAGCCGGTGGCATTCCAACTCAGGGCGTGCACGTGTCGGGGATCGGCGCCAACGGCCCACTGTTGCCGTGGCTGCTGGGACCGTTCCTGGCAACTGGCCAATCCGAGGCCGTGCCAATGGTCCTTGCCCTGACCCTGTACCTGGCGGGGTTCCTGTTTCTCGCCCGCCGCGGTGCCCATCCGATCATCCTGGCTGTTGCAATTCTGGACCCGGTTTTGATCCTGCACGCCGCGATGGCAAACGACAACAGCTATGCATTCCTGCCCGTCACCGTCCTGCTGTTGGCATCGCTGGCGCCGCGCCAATATCTGGCAACCCGCCCGGCCGTGAGCTCGGGAATTGCGGTCGGCGCGCTGGCCGCGGTGACAATGCAAGTACACTTCGGGCAACTGCCATGGGTCATGGCCTTTGCCGTAATTGCAGTCGTGCGCGCCGGCAAACGAGCGAACGGTTCGACTGGAATCCAGCGTGCGGTGGCGGCGACCGTAGTGGTTTGCCTGGCATTCATGCCGATGCTGTCCAATGTGTTGGACGGCGCCGCAGCGAACCGGGCCATGTTCGACTGGTCCGATCCCGTCAGCAAGGCGTGGTCAGCCTTGACCGGACTGGCTCACCTGTCGGGCGCCTGGTTCGCGAATGCCGGAGCACCGGTTGTCGGCCAGTTGTCGACGACGGCGTTCGCCGCTGCTGTGATAGCCGTCCTGGGAATTCGCCTGTACCAGCGCACCCTTTTCCAAAGTCCGTTGTTCTGGGGAACCATGTGCTGGCTGGCCGTTTTCGCTGCGCGATCCGACTATCTGGCTGCCGGCCACATGTTGACGGCCAGGCTGACCGTATTTGTTGAACTGGCCTGGCTGATTCGAAACCAGGTCGGCAGGCGTCGGACATTAACGGATTCGCTGGCCATCGCAGCAGTGGCATTACTGATTACGGGTTATTGGATTTCGGCAACGCAACCCCGGGCGTTCAACAATATCGTGCTGCAATACCCGGCCAACAAAATGGCTGCCCCAAACCCTGGATTGTGGTTGGATATGCACTCAATGGTCGCGCAGGAACACAGATTCCTGCCGTCATTGGTGGCAAGGCAGTGGTTAAAGAATACCCCGCTGCCGATCGATCGAGACGGAAGGGTCGACCTTGACAGGATTGTCGGCACGGCAACACCGCTGTTGCGCGAAGGCGGCCTGCGATTCTTGCGGCCAGGCGCCACCCTGGGCCAGCAATCCGCAGTTTTGATTTCCTGGCAATCGACTGACCGGATCGATGCCGCACTGGATATCCGACGCGTGGACACTTCTGGCCTGGTTTCCGGCAGCCGATTTTATGCCTGGCCGGCGTCAACAACGCACGGCTGCGATGCCGTATCTGCGACCTATCCATGCCACGTCGGGATCCAGGTGTGGCGACCGAATCCGGCGATCGAATCTGCCTATCGCGCTGTCTACGTTCCACCGGCAATTCGCCGGATGCAGTCGGCGGTCGAATGCACCAGCCCGGAAGTGTGGTCTGGGAACTGGACGATCCTGGAGTGGTGCAACGGCAAACTCGCCGGCCCAGTTACGACATCAAACGCTGCGACGCAGGTCCGCCAAGGGATGCCTGCCCACGTCAGTTACTGGTCGGAGCGGTAATACGGCCAGGGGCAGGCAAGGTCACGTACCATCCGCCGGCGCTCCATTCCCGTACAGCAGGCGCACCAGGCAATGTGGGAAAACTGACGGAACGGACGTGGTCAGATGGCGGCTTTCCCTGGGATTCAGGCAGGCAGAAGTAATGCAGGCAAAACGGGATCCCCGCAGGTGCGGTTCGGACAGTTGCTTTGGGCTCGTTTGTCGCAGCCGACTTGCCCCGGACACGGATGTGTTCGAACCGGACACACCCCATGTGACGTATCGTCCCGCAACCGTGGTCGTCGTCAAAAAATGACGCCAGGCGATCACTGACCAGTACATTGGGAAGTCCCGGCTGGTCCATGTAGTACCAGGGGAAATAGACCAGGTTTTCCAGTGTCGCATCATCCGGATCCCAGGCCACGTACGACACCTGATCACGCTGAGACGACAAAAAGTCGGCCAGCAATTCCGGATCCTGTGGCAGGTTCCAGTTCCAGCGATCTGCGAAATAGATCGTCAACACATTCCCGTTCGCCAGGCAATGCCCGGTCGCGACAAACACGATGATTCCAATGGCGACCGGGCGGATACCCGACCAACGGTCCGCGGCTTGCAGAACCTGTTCAATCAGGACAACCAGACCACACGCCAGTGCAACAGCAACGAAACTGACGTAGCGGACTGGAACGAAACTGCCAAACAGCGCCAGGAACAGAGCTATTCCCAGACCGGCAGCAACCCAGGGCAGGCAAATTGACTGCCGACCTGATCGCAAGTCTGCAATTATCCCCACCAGTGCAAAACCAAGAATAATCCAGCCGGGGGCCGAAACGACCGGCATCGCCAACCGGGCGGCGTCCGACAACGGATACCAGAAGTCAGTCCAGCCCTGGCCGGACATTGAAGGGCGAGACAACCAATCCAGGCGACCACCGGCAATGGCGTGGATCATTGCACCGCAGACACCTGCAGCCCACCCTGCCAGCCCAGCGCGGTGATGCCGCCG